>JAKAXG010000605.1 GCA_021827225.1 Actinomycetes bacterium
TCTGACCTCGCCGCCCGCCGGAGACAGCTCCGGCCCGGCCGGGCCGGCCGGATCCGACCTCCGGGTGCTGGCCCGGGCCGGCGGCGGGCCGCCCTCGCCGGATCTGGCCGAGACGGCCCGCGCCGCCCTGCGCAGCCGCGACACCGCCATGCGGCCCCACTCCGACCCGGACCGGCCCGGATGGTGGGTCGCCCTCGACTTCCCCGCGCCCGGAGGCCCGGCCGCCCTCGTGGTGATGTGGGCCGCCCGGATCGAGAACCCGTCGTACCGGTCCCTCATAGAGGACGCCGCCAACTCGCTGAGGCTGGCCCTGGAGCGGGAGGCCTCGGAGCGGGCCCAGCGGGAGGCCATGGCGCTGCGCAGCTCCCAGGATCTGCAGAGGCAGTTCCTGTCGTTCCTGTCCCACGAGCTGCGCACCCCCCTCACGGCCATCCGGGGCTACGCGTCGAGCCTCATGCAGCCCGACGTGAGCTGGGACGGCCGGTCGCAGCAGCGCTTCCTGACCCGGATCGCCGAGGAGTCGGCCCGGCTCGGCCGGCTGGTCGACGACCTGCTGGACTTCTCCGCCATAGACACGGGAATCCTGCGGCTGCACCCCGACTGGTGCGACCTGGCCCTGGTGCTGGAAGCGGCCCGCTCCTGCCTGCCCGCCCCGGCCGCGTCCAGCGTCGAGCTGCGCACGCCGGAGGATCTACCGACGGTGTGGGCCGATCACGACCGGCTGGAACAGCTGCTCGTCAACCTGCTCGACAACGCCGTCCGCCACAACCCCCCCGGCACCTCGGTGATGGCAGAGGTCGACTGCGACGAGCCCGGGTTCGTCCGTATCTCGGTCTCCGACGACGGCGTCGGCCTGCCGGGAGAGATGATCGGCAGCCCGTTCGGGCGGCGGGCCGAGAGGCGCAGCCGGACCGGGGGAGCCGGGCTCGGGCTGTCCATAGCCCAGGGGATCGTCAGCGCCCACGGAGGCCGCTTCGACATCGAGAGGCCCCCTATCGGCACCCGCTGTGTCATCACCTTGCCCGTGGCCCGCAACGCTCCGGCGGACGGATGAGCCCGGGTCCCGAAGCGGCGCTGACCAGCGTGCTGGTGGTCGAGGACGACCCGAACATCGTGGACCTGATCCGCTCGAACCTGGTGGTGCGCGGCTTCGACGCCATCGTGTCCACGGAGGGATCCCGGGCCCTGCAGCTGCTCGAGACGGAGCAGCCGGACATCGTGCTGCTGGACCTGATGCTGCCCGACATGGACGGGATCGAGCTGTGCCGGCTGATCCGGGAGCGCTCCACGGTGGGGGTGATCGTGGTGTCCGCCCGGGGCGGCGAGCGGGACAAGGTGGCGGTGCTGAACGTCGGGGCGGACGACTACATGACCAAGCCGTTCAGCATCGAGGAGCTCATGGCCCGCATCTCCGCCACCCTGCGGAGGACCCGCGGCATGGAGCCCTCCCCGGCGTCGAGTGCCGCCCTGGTGGTCCGGGAGCTGTCCATCGACCTGGCCGCCCAGCAGGTCGTGCGCGACGGCCAGCCCATCCACCTGACCCCGACCGAGTTCGCCCTCCTACGGGAGCTCGCGACCAACCGGGGGAAGGTGCTCAGCCACGCCCACCTGCTGCGCCGGGTGTGGGGACCGGGCTACGAGACCGAGACCGAGTACCTGCGGGTCTACGTGCGGCGCCTGCGGGCCAAGCTGGAAAAAGAGGGCGAGGCCCCCCTGATCGTCACCCAGGCCCGGGTCGGCTACCGCCTGGCCTCCGATTGAGGAGGTACAGCCGTCAACGCCCTTTCACGAAATATTTATGTTGGTGTCTGGAATGTTAACGCCTCGTTAACGGCCTGCTTTTTAACCTCCCGGGCAGCAACCCACGGCTGCGGTGGGAGCAGTCCGACCCAGCCCTCGACCAAGGGGGAACACCAACCCGTGCAAAACAAGCGCGCCTTTGCGGCGCTCGCCATCAGCGCCGGACTGTTAGCGGGAGCCTGCGGCAGCAGCAGCACCCACAGCTCGTCGGCCACCACCGTGCCGCCCTCCAGCAACTCGGGATCGTCGACCTCGACCGGGGGCAGCGCCGGCGGTGGGAGCCTGACCGCCACGTCGTTCACCCGTGACTTCTCGGCCATGGCCCAGCTGAAGTCCGTGGCCGCCAAGGGGAAGGGCAGCATCGCCGTGATCCTTCCCGATACCGTGACGTCCGCCCGCTACACCGAGTTCGACGCCCCGTATCTGACCAAGGCGTTCGAGACCGCCGGTCTCAGCCCCTCGCAGTTCAGCGTCAAGAACGCCCAGGGCAGCAACAGCACCCAGCTCACCGACGCCCAGTCGGCCATCACCGCCGGCGCCAGCGTGCTCGTCATCGACCCGCTGACCTCCGGCGTGGGCGCCCAGATCGAGTCCTACGCCAAGAGCCACGGCGTGCCGGTCATCGACTACGACCGTCTCACCCTGGGCGGCAGCCGGAACTACTACATCAGCTTCAACAACGTGAAGGTCGGCCAGCTGATGGGCCAGGGCCTGGTCAGCTGCGTCAGCGCCTGGGGCGTGAAGAACCCGCAGGTCATCGTCATGCGGGGCTCCCCCACCGACAACAACGCCACCCTCTTCGCCCAGGGCTATGACGGCGTGCTGGCGTCCAAGTTCAACGGCGGCGGGTGGACCGAGGTGGCCCAGCCGGCCGGTACCTGGCAGCCGGACAAGGCGGTGACGGAGTTCCAGCAGGCGCTGACCGCCCACCCGAACATCAACGCCGCCCTCATCCCCAACGACGAGAACGGCGCCCCGATCATCAAGTACCTGCAGACCCAGCACGTCAAGCCCAAGACGTTCCCCACCACCGGCCAGGACGCCACCCTGGTGGGCCTGCAGAACATCCTCTCGGGCTACCAGTGCGGCACGGTCTACAAGCCGATCTACGAGGAGGCCCAGGCGGCCGCCGCCCTGGCGCTGTACCTGCGGGCCGGGATGACCCCCCCGGCGGCGCTGGTGAACGGCCAAAACCAGAACACCGTCAGCAACACCGAGGTCCCCTCGGTCCTGCTGCAGCCCGAATGGGTGACCCCGCAGAACATGAACTCGACGGTCATCGCCGACAACTGGGTCAGCAAGTCCCAGCTCTGCGCCGGCGCCTACGCCGCCGACTGCACCGCCGCCGGGATCTGATCGTGAGCCGGTCTTCGTCAACAGATAGGACCGGCTCGTGAGCAGCACCCCTGACGCCCCGGCCCGGCCCGAGTTCTCGGGCCGGGCCGGTGGCGATCGCCCGCTGCTCTCGACGCGCGGTCTGGTGAAGCGGTTCGGACCGGTCGAGGCGCTGAGCGATATCGATCTCGACGTTCCCCCCGGTCAGGTCACCGCCCTCCTCGGCGACAACGGGGCGGGCAAGAGCACCCTCATCAAGACCATCTCGGGAATCCACGAGCCCGACGGCGGCCACGTCACCTGGGACGGCCAGCAGGTCCGGATCCGGGGCCCCAAGGACGCCTCCGCCCTCGGGATCGCCACCGTCTACCAGGACCTGGCCCTCTGCGACAACCTCGACATCGTGGAGAACATGTTCCTCGGCCGCGAGGAGGTGAACCGAGGCCTGCTGGACGAGCCCCGCATGGAGGAGGCGGCCCGCCAGACGCTCTCCGACCTGTCGGTCACCACCGTCCGCTCCATCCGCCAGCCCGTCGGGTCCCTCTCAGGGGGCCA
>JAKAXG010000606.1 GCA_021827225.1 Actinomycetes bacterium
GTTCCAAGCATGTGACCGTCGCCCGTGACTTCAGCGAACCGTGCGAACAAGGAGATAGCGCCTTGGGCGTCACAGCGGTTGTCTCACCCGGTGCTTACTGGTCGGCCGTTGGGCTGGCGGCAGGGGGCTGCGCCGCTCTTTGCATCCAGGCGCGGCGGCGGCCCGGGCGGTGGAGGCTGGTGGCAGCAGCAGTTGTCGGCTGGGTCCTGGTGGCGGACGCCGGCGCCTACACGGTCAACCTGATCGTTGCCGGAAAGTGGTCAGCCTCGACCTCGCTGCCCATCGCCTTGTGCAACGCGGCGGTGCTGGTGGCAGCCACCGCATGCTGGTGGCGGATCCCGATTCTGGTGGAGTTGACATATTTCTGGGGCTTGGCCGGCACGCTGCAGGGCGTGGTCACCCCTGACCTGGATACGCCCTTCCCGCATCTGGTGTTCTTCGAATACGTCACCGGCCATCTCGGTATCCTCGTGGCCGCCCTCTACCTGGTTGTCGGGCTGGGAATCATGCCGCGGCGCGGATCGGTTGTGCGTGTGTTGGCCGTTACCGCCTTCTACACAGCCTTCGTGGGCGTGGTCGATTGGGTGACGGGCGCCAACTACATGTTCTTGAGGAGCCCTCCCCGCGATTGGACTGTGCTGCGCCTGCTCGGTCCGTGGCCCTGGTACATCCTCAGCGCCACCGGGGTCGGGGTTGTCCTCCTGATATTCCTCGACATGCCCTTCTGGGCGGTCAGGAGGCGGCGGCGCCGGGCCGGACCGGTCCCCCCACCGTCTCGCCGGCCCACCGATCCGGCGCCGACCCGCCGGCACGCCATGACATCCCTTCCGCCGGGTGCCTCGGCGACTTGTTGACCACTGCGATTCGTGTAACCGGGGAAGGTCCGTAAGCCCCTAGTCGATGGGCCCGAGGTACTGCAGGCTTTTGGGGAGGAAGCTGTCGCTTTCGCGGAGGGTGGTGATACTTCATGTCTGGACCCCGGTGCGGCGTGGGCGATGCTGGGCAGGTGGCCCAGCAGCGATCACGATCGGAGAGCCCGGCGATGCGGCGCCGTCGCAACGATGAGGAGTTTCTCCGACAGCTGGACGACCTGTTGGCGGTCATCGACCCGGACGGAGCCATCAGCAAACGGATGGCCGCCCGACCGAGGTAGCGCTACCAACCCGGAGTGCACGGGGCACGCCATCCTGCACGGGTGGTGTCTGGCTGATCGACCAACGACCCCTCCGGGTAGGCGACCGCTTCCCGAGACTGGAGAGTTCAGGAGGTAGCGATATGAGCAGCACTGAAACATCGACGCCCCAGAATTACTGGCAGCCACGTACCGGTGGTCATATTGCTGTCGGGGTCGACCAATCGGGCAGTTCTCGGGCCGCGTTGGCGTGGGCCGCGGATGAAGCCCGGACCCGGGACGTCCCCCTCCACGTGATCTTCGCGTGGAGCGGCATCGGCGTGGATATCGCCCGTGCGTCGGGGTGGGTCCAGGCGGTCACCACGGACCTGGAGAAAGGAGCGGCCGAAGAGGTCATCCATAATGCCGTGAGGGAAGTGCTGGGCGACAACCCCGACGTCAAACTGATCGAGGTTCCGATGCCCGGTGAGGGAGCTCAGGCCCTCATCGAGGCGAGCAAGGACGCGGACATGCTCGTGGTCGGATCACGCGGCGAAGGAGGCTTTGACGGCTTGCACCTCGGATCCGTCAGCGAAAAATGTGTTCACCACGCGTACTGCCCGGTCGTGGTGATCCGAACCGGCGGCGACTGACCCCCACTCGGGTCGAATCGAACAAAGAAGTCCCGCGGCTGATTCACGGTCGCGGGGCCGGGAGTTCAGCTGCCGGCGTTGCGTAGGATGAGCGATCCGTCGGGTTCGGGGACGATTAGGGTGGCGAAGGGGCGGCTGGTCTCCTCTATGGTCTGGCGAACCCATCGGCTGTCGGCCGTGGATGCATGCTGGAGGCGCATTCGCCGGGACTGCATGGGCCACATGGTCAGGTGGGTGAGCTGTCCGGTGGCTGGGTCCAGGGATGGAAAGTAGAGGAGTCGTAGGTCGTCGCGGAAGTCTTCGTGGCCGGTGATGCCCTCGTAGTCGTCGATGAGGTCTCCACATCCGTAGAGGACCAGTTTGCTGCGGTAGACCTCGATGGGGCGGGGGTGATGCGAGGAGTGCCCGTAGATGAGGTCGGCACCCCGGTCGATGAGGCGGTGGGCGAACCGGACTTGCTGGTCGGGGACGTGGTATCCCCAGTTGGATCCCCAGTGGAGGGAGACCACGACCGCGTCTCCCGGCTGCCTGCCCTGACACACCCGGTCGGAGATCCGGTCGGCGGTGGCGTCGGATAGGTCCCGGAGGAACGCCACGCCGGGTTCGTTCTGGGTGGCGGCCCAGGAAGGGGGGATCCCGCTCGATTCCACCCCGAGCGCCATCACGATGACGCGGCCGCCGACCGGGGTGGGGATGACGACAGGCTCGTATGCCTGATCGCTGTCGCCTCCAGCTCCGACCGCCCTGATCCCGGCGCTGTTGAGGGAGGCGAGGGTGTCGTGCAGTCCTGGCGAGCCGAAGTCCAGTACGTGATTGTTGGCCAGCACGCAGATATCCGGTTTGAAACAGGTGAGGCATCCGAGGTTGGCGGGGTTCATCCGGTAATGGATGCCTTTGTCCGGGTCGGGCGCACCGGTCGTGGTGACGCTGGTCTCCAGGTTGAAGATACGCGCGGCAGGTGCGAGATCGTCGGTGAGCTGGAGCGCGTCTCCCCACGGCCATGAGAGGGGGACGGGACGGGGGATCGGTCCATTTCGGGCCTCGGCCAGCGTTACGTAGGTTCGGGCGTCGCCCGTGTAGGGCTCCCACAGGCGGGGGTCACCGGGGTGGGGGAGGACCTGGTCGACGCCGCGGCCGGTCATGACGTCGCCACCCAGGAACAGGGTGAGCGGTCCGGTCACATCGAGAAGAGCGTGTATGAGATGTAACCTTCCCGGCAGGGGCGAAGGTCACACGGTCAGAACTCGCAGGCGCGGCCGGCGCATCCCCCGCTGTAGATGTCGGCGATCTCGACCGCTGCTCCAGGGGTGCCTTCGGGGGCGGCGAGGGACAGGACCTGGCCGGGGCGGGCCCCGTAGCGGTATACGGTTATGCCCTTTACTTTGGCGTGCCAGGCGGCCAGGTAGATGGCGCTCACGTCGGCGACGGTGGCCGAGGACGGAAGGTTGATGGTCTTGGCCACCGCGGCGTCGACGTGGCGCTGGACTGCCGCCTGCATCCGGAGGTGCCAGGGGGGTTCGATCTCGAGGGCCGTGACGAACGCGGCGCGCACGTCGGCCGGCACCTGGGGTAGCTGGCATGTACCGGTCCGGCCGATCCGGGCCATCAACTCGTCGGAGTAGAAGCCCCGCCGACGGGCCACTCGTTCGAATGTCGGGTTGGTTTCGGGGAACTCGCGGCCCAGGACGCGGCGGACGTAGGACAGGGCGAACATCGGCTCGATCCCCGAGGTGGTCCCGGCGATGAGCGATATTGTGCCTGTGGGGGCAACCGAGGTGAGCTGGGCGTTTCGCAGCGGCCCCATACCGTCCCTGGCAAAGACGCTCTGCTCGTAGAGAGGGAAAGGGCCGCGTTCGCCGGCGAGCCCGGCCGAGGCCTTGCGGGCTTCTCGCTGTACGAAGGCCATGACCCGCGACGCCAG
>JAKAXG010000607.1 GCA_021827225.1 Actinomycetes bacterium
TCGTAGACCCGCCGGTCCAGCCGGCGGGACAGGTCCAGGTGGATGCTCTTCACCTCCGTGTAGGCATCGAGGGAGGACGGTCCCAGTTCCCGGCCCACGCCGGACTGCTTGAAGCCCCCGAAGGGCACCTCGCAGCTGATCATGTGGTGGTCGTTGATCCACACCGTCCCGGCCCGGATCTCCCGGGCCACGTCGAGGGCCCGCTCGTCGTCGCTGCTCCACACAGCGGAGGCCAGGCCGTACTGCGTGTCGTTGGCTATGCGCAGGCCCTCCTCCAGATCGGAATAGCGGATCACCGACAGCACCGGGCCGAAGATCTCCTCCCGGGCGATGCGCATGTCGTTGGTGACGTCGGTGAAGATGGTCGGCTCCACCCAGTGGCCCCGGCTGAAGCGCTTGCCGCCCGGCACACCACCGCCGCAGGCCAGCTTGGCCCCCTCGTCGTGGGCGGACTCGATGTGGCCCAGGATCCGCCGGTGCTGGGAAGCGGAGACCACCGGGCCCATGTCGGTGTCCCAGTCCCAGGGGTCGCCCAGCTTTATCTGGGCCGCCCGGCGGACCATGCGATCGACGAACTCGTCGTGCACCCGGTCCGGCAGCAGCAGGCGGGTTCCCGACTCGCACACCTGTCCGGAGTAGAAGAAACACCCGAACAGGGCGGCGTCGACGGCCACCTCCATGTCGACGTCGTCGAGCACCAGCACCGGGCTCTTGCCGCCCAGTTCCAGCGTCACCCGCTTCACCGTGTCGGCGGCCCGGCGCATCACCTCCTTTCCGGTCTCGGTGGAGCCGGTGAAGCCGATCTTGTCCACGCCGGGGTGGGAGGCCAGGCGGCCACCGACCTCCCGGCCCTCGCCGGTGACCACGTTGAGCACGCCGGGGGGCAGGCCGCACTCCTCGGCCATCTGGGCGAAGCGGATCATGGTGAGGGGCGTCTTCTCGTCGGGCTTCATCACCACCGAGTTGCCGGCGGCCAGGGCCGGGGCGAACTTCCACATGCCGAGCAGCAGGGGGAAGTTGAACGGGGCGATGCCGGCGCACACCCCGATGGGCTCGCGCCGCACCCACCTCTGGGCCAGCGTCGGGTAGGTGGCGGTAGGAGCCACCGTCTCGAACTGGTAGGTGCCGGCCAGCTCGGCGAAGTACTCCCAGTGCACCGAGGCGTAGCCGACGTGGAAGCCCGTGGCCTGGCGGATGGTGGCCCCGTTGGCCATCATCTCGAGCTCGACGAACTCTTCGAGAAGCTCGGCGAAGCGCCGGCCGATGTCGGCCATCACCCGGGACCGCTCGGCCGGTCGCATCCGCGACCACGCCCCCGACTCGTAGGACCGCCGGGCCGCTTCAACGGCCAGATCGGCGTGGTCGGCCGTGCCCCGGGCGACGGTCGCCACCACCTCGTCGGTGGCCGGGCTGAGGATCTGGAAGGACTGCTCGGCATCGACGTCCCGACCGCCGATGCGCATGGGGAAGTGCGGGAGCGATCCCGCCCGGGCCTGTGACATGGATATCTCCTCGGGTCCCTCAGGCGGCCGGGGTGGCGTCCTTCTCGGCTACCAGATCGCGATAGAGGGGGAACAGCGGCTTGGCCAGCGGCACCAGCTTCAGGATCTTGTTGACCGGTCCCTTGGCCTTGACCTCGCCCTTGGCCAGGCCGACGGCCAGGTTGTAGCTCCCCCGCCAGAACCGGTCGGCCACGTCGGCGGTCATGAGCAGGGTGACGTCGGGGTCGTAGTCGGACGGGCCGGCAATGGTCTCCATCGGGTCGTGGAAACGGACCGTCACCTCGCACTCGGGGTCGGTGTAGACGACCCGCATGGTGATGCCGGCCGCCTTCATCTTCGGCCCGACGGTGGGATCGTCAGCAGCCTTCCTGAAAATGCCGCCGATGTACCGGTCCACCTCTTCGGGCGTGGCGAAAAAGCCCATGACTCTTCTCCCCTCTTTTGGATCAAATGGCCACCGGGCATCTGCCGGCCCATTCAACGAGTTTCGAGCTTGGAAACTCACGAATCAACCGAAACTGGTGCCAACCTCTGTCACCTGGGTGCCAACGGTCCCGGCGCAGGTCCCATCGAGAGGGCGCCTCCGCCTGACGGCCGGCGACTCGGCCCCCCGGTCGGGCTGCCCGCACGGCACCAGCGGCAGGTCGATGCGCACGGCCAGCCCCCCACCGGCGCGGGCCGAGGCCCGGACCCGGCCGCCGAGGAGCGCCGACAGCTCGCGGACCATCCACAGTCCCAGACCCGACGACCCCCGGGAGGACCCGAAGCTGAAGCCCCGCTCGAACACGTGCTCGGCCACGTCGGGGGCCAGTCCCGGCCCCCGGTCCTTGACCGCCAGGTGGAGGGTGGGGCCGCTGGCGCCGGCCTCCACCAGTACCTCATCGGTGGAGTGGCGGGCGGCGTTCTCGATCAGGTTGGTGAGGATCCGTCGCAGCTTCTGGGCATCGGTGGTCACGGTGCGCACCTCCGGCCCCACCGTCGTGCGCAGCCGCCCGCTCCCGAGACCGGCGGCACTGGCGGCCGCCTCGATCAGCGCCGGCAGATCCACCTCCGACAGGGCCAGCAGCCGGTCCCTGCCGCTCTCCTCCACGGTCGAGAGGTCCCGGACCTCCTCCAGCATGCGGGCCAGGTGCTCGGCGTGGCTCTGCAGTAAGGCGACGGCCGCCTCGCGGTCCCGGGCTGCGAAGTGGGGGAAGTCGCCGGCCAGCGCCCGGCTCAGGGCGGCGATCGACGAGATGGGGGTGCGGAACTCGTGGGTGATGTCCCTCAGGGATTCCCGCCGGGCCCGGTCCACGTTCTCCAGCTCCCGGCGGGCCTGCCGCTCCCCGAGCACCCGCAGCCGTTCCGCCTGGGCGTCGCGCTCGGCCGACTCGCGGGCCCGGTTGGCCCGGGCGGTGGCCCAGGCGATGACCCCGGCGAAGACGGCACCACCGACCAGCATCCAGGCCCACCAGGCGGCCAGTTGCAGGCGGCCGGCCAGACCCGGCGATCCGTCGGTGACCACCAGGCCCATACCCAGCAGGATCAGGGTGTCGATGACGGCGGCGCTCAGAGCCAGGGCCGGGCCGTAGCGGGCGGCGTTGGTGACCACCACCAGCAGCAGTATGGGGATGACCCGGCTGTGCACCCCGCCGGTGGCGGCGGTCATGCCCAAGATGATGCCGTTGTCGAGGAAGGTCACCTCCACCGGGAACAGCCGGGGGTAGGGGCGGTGGCGGCTGCGGAGCCACATCACGATGAAGAACGTGGCGATGGAGTAGGCCATCCCCACGACCATCAGTGCCAGTGCCTCCCGCGGGTGGTAGCGCGGCAGTCCCCCGGTCGCCCACATGACCACCATGGCGACCGCCGCCAGCAGCCGCAGCGCCGCGGTCGGAACCTCGGTGTCGCCGGCGTAGCCGGCCGACACCCGCCACCACGACGGGGTGGCGGTCAGGCCGGGATCAGCGCCCTCGGGACGGAGACGGCGGATCAGCAACCGGGGGACTCCCTCATCAGAGCGGGCTCAATCGAACAGGACGACGCCGCGGATGTTCTTGCCCGCGTGCATGTCCTCATAACCCCTGGCCACCTCATCCAAGCTGTAAGTAGCCGTCACCAACTCATCCAACTTCAACTTCCCATCCCGATACATCTGCGCCTGCCGCAAAATATCCGAACTCGGACTCGACGCCCCGAAC
>JAKAXG010000014.1 GCA_021827225.1 Actinomycetes bacterium
GAGCGACCCGTGGAAGCCGGCGTCACCGAAGCTGAACACCCCTCCGTCGGAGGCCACCAGCCAGTAGCCGCCGCCGTCGGGGGTGGCGGCCATGCCCACGATCGGCCGGGCCAGGCGCAGCGAGCCGAGCGACCCGTGGAAGCCGGCGTCACCGAAGCTGAACACCCCTCCGTCGGAGGCCGCCATCCAGTAGCCGCCGGCGTTCGGGGTGGGGGCCATACCCACGATCGGGTAGTTGGACAGGGCGGCGGCGTGCACGGCCGGGGCGGTGGCCGCGGCGGCCGGGACGGCCGCCACCGTGGCCGGGGCCACGACCGACGCCAGGGCGGCCGCGGTGGCCAGCATCCGGGCGCACCGGCGACGGGCCGACCGGCTGGCGAGGGTGGAGCGCCGGGACCCGAACCGGGCCCGGGCACGCGAGAGCAGGGGCATCGAACGAAGTTGCGCTTGCATGGTTCCTGAGCAGGCTTGAGGTATGTCTCAGTTCTCGGCCTCCCGGAGGGCGGCACTTACCATTTGCACCCGACTTTCTCCGAGTTCGTGATTGGCCGCAGACGCCGTATCCTGCATGGGTTATGTCGCTGCCCCGCGTGGTGGCGGTGGCCTCCGGGTCGCCGGCCGCCCGGGCTGGGCTCGAACCAGGCGATCAGATCGTCGCCATGGACGGCCAGCTCCCGAGAGATGTCATCGAGTACCAGCTGCTGGCCGACCAGGACCAGCTCGAGCTCGAGCTGCGCCGCGGCGGGCTCGACCTGACGGTCTCGGTCCGGCGGGACGGCAACGAGCCGCTCGGCATCGAGGTGGACGCCCCGCTGTTCGACCGGGTGCGCACCTGCGACAACCACTGCGAGTTCTGCTTCATCCACCAGCTGCCCAAGGGGCTGCGGCGCAGCCTCTACGTCCGGGACGACGACTACCGCCTGTCGTTCCTGTACGGGAACTTCACCACCCTGACCCGTTTCACCGAGATCGACCTGGAGCGGGTCGTCACCGAGGGCCTGTCCCCGCTGTGGGTGAGCATCCACGCCACCGATCCCGAGGTCCGCAGCCGCATGCTGCGCAACCGCCGTGGCGCCACCAGCCTGCGCTGGTTGAGGGCCCTGCTGGACCACGGCGTCACGGTGCACGGCCAGGTGGTGGTCTGCCCGGGCGTCAACGACGGAGCCGTCCTCGACGACACCCTGGCCGGGGTCCTCGACCGCTACCCGGAGCTGACCAGCCTGGCCTGCGTGCCGCTCGGCGTGAGCCGGTTCAACACCGAGGGCTCCATGCGGCCCCACAGCCCGGCCGAGGCGGCCGCGGTGGTCGACCTGGTCGGGGAGTGGCAGCAGGTCTTCGCCGCCGCCCTGGGCCGGCCCCTGGTGCACGCCTCCGACGAGTACTACCTGATGGCCGGCCGGCCCCTGCCGCCGCTCGAGACCTACGGTGATCTGGCCCAGCACGAGAACGGGGTGGGGTTGTTCCGCGGGTTCGAGGCCCGCTTCCTCGGCCTCGCCGACGCCCCCGAGGGCGGCCCCAGCGGCTTCTTCCAGTCGGTCGACGGCGCCCCGGCGGCCGGGTACCGGGCCCCCCGGGCGCCCGGGTCGGTGACGATGCGGGCGCGCCCCGGCGCCCCCGTCACCGTCGTCACCGGAGCCTACGCCGCCCCCCTCCTGGAGCCGCTGGTGCGCTCGGTGCGCCCCGATTCGGACATCCTGGCCGTGGGCAACCGCTACTTCGGGGGCAACATCGCCGTCGCCGGGCTCATGGCCGGCCAGGATGTGGCCGCCGCCCTGTCCGGGGCGCCGGCCGGCCGGCGCTACCTCCTCCCCGACGTCTGCCTGTCCGGCGGGGTGTTCCTCGACGGCATGGCCGTCGAGGACCTGCCGGTGCCGGTCGAGGTGGTCCCCGCCGACGGGGTGGCGTTGAGGGCGGCGCTGGCGTGAAACCGCTCGTCGCCGTCGTCGGCCGGCCGAACGTGGGCAAGAGCACCCTCGTGAACCGGATCGTGGGTCGCCGGGAGGCGATCGTGGAGGAGAACCCGGGGGTGACGCGGGACCGGAAGTTCCTCGACGCCGAGTGGACGGGACACCCGTTCACCATCGTCGACACCGGCGGATGGATGCCGGCCGGCTCCGCCCTCGACAAGCAGGTGAGCGCCCAGTCGGAGCGGGCCATCAAGGAGGCCGACGTCATCCTGTTCGTGCTCGACAGCACCGTGGGCATCACCGACGAGGACGCCCGGGTGGCCGACATGCTGCGCCGCACCGGGCGCCCCACCGTGGTGGTGGCCAACAAGGTGGACGGCGCCAGCCGCGACGCGGACGCCTGGGCGTTCACCCGCTTCGGTCTCGGCGACCCCTATCCCGTCAGCGCCATCCACGGCCGAGGCACGGGGGATCTGCTGGACGCGGTGGTGGCCCTTTTTCCGGAACAGCAACCCCCGCCGGCCGGGGAAGAGGGACCACCGGGCGGCGACGACGACGGGGGAGTGCCGGCGGTGGCCATCGTGGGCCGACCCAACGTCGGCAAGTCGACCCTGTTCAACCGGCTCATCGGCGACGAGCGCTCCGTGGTCCACGACATGCCCGGCACCACCCGCGACAGCATCGACACCCTGGTCAGCACGCCCGAGGGGGACATCCGCTTCGTGGACACCGCCGGCATGCGCCGGCGGACCAAGGAGGCGGAGGGCGCCGAGTACTACTCGCTGGTGCGGGCCCTGCAGGCCCTGGACCGGGCGTCGTGCGCGCTGCTCGTGATGGACGCCTCCGAGGGCATCACCCGCCAGGACCAGCGCCTGGCCGAGCGGGTCGACGCCGCCGGCGGCCCCGTGGTGCTCATCCTCAACAAATGGGACCTGCTCGACGCCGAGCACCGGGCGGCCGTCACCGCCGATGTGGCCGACCGGCTGGGCTTCCTCGCCTACGCCCCCGTGCTGAAGGTCAGCGCCCGCACCGGTCTCGGGGTGCACAAGCTGCTCCCGGCCCTGGCCGCGGCCATGACCGCGTCCCGCAAGCGGGTGCCCACCGGCGAGCTGAACCGGGTGCTGGCATCGGCCCAGGCCGCCCACCCCTCGCCCGGCGGGCGGATCCTCTACGCCACCCAGGGCGCCACCGACCCGCCCACCTTCACCCTCTTCGCCACCCGTTCGGTCCCCGCCCCCTACCTGCGCTACCTCGAGCGGAAGCTGCGGGAGCACTTCGACTTCGGGCCCACGCCGTTGGTCTTCCGGGTGCGGCGCCGCTCGTCCTGATAGCGGACAGGCAGGGGTCTAGTACCCTTTCGGTCATGTTCGCCCAGCCGTGGCTGGCCGCCGCGGCCGTGTTCTGCGCGGTGGCAGCTGCGTTGTGGGGCCGGGCCGCCGCCCGGTTGTCGAGGTCCGCCCGGCGCATCCAGGCGGAGACGGCGTCGTCGTCCACCGGCCGGGAAGCGACCGACCTGGCCCGCGCCGCCTTCGACAAGGACCTGCACGCCGCCGTCCTGTACTCGGTGCTGGCCGTCGGCCTGGCCGTGGCGTCCATCTCCAACTCCCCCTGGTACCAGGTACCCCTGCTCGGGGTGTCCATACCGGTGGTGGTCACCCTGCGCTTCGCCCCCCGGTTCTTCGCCGAGGCCCGCCTGGCCGAGAACCGGGCCATGCTCGAGCGCCGGGCCGAGGAGGTGCTGGCCCAGGAGCAGCTCGCCCCCCGCCGCTGGGCCGACCGGTTGGCCCCCGAGGACCTGCCCCACGTCGACGGGTTCGAGATGGGCCGGGTCTACGAGCCGGGCACCGGGATGATGGCCGGCGACTTCTACGACGTGTTCGTCACCTCCGGGGGCCGGGTGGCGGCGGTGATCGGTGACGTGGCCGGCCACGGGATCGACCCTTCCATCACCGCCTTCCAGGTGAAGTACCTGCTGCGGACCTTCGTGCAGCAGTACCGGGACCCGGCGCAGGCGCTCGAGGAGCTCAACAAGGTCCTCTCCATAAGCAGCCGCCCCGAGGACATGGCCTCGGTGTGCGTGGTGATCCTCGACCCGGCCGCCGGCACGCTGCGCCACGCCTCCGCCGGCCACCCGGCCACCTGGCTGTGGCAGGATTCCGAGGTCCACGCGCTGCGTTCCACCGGACCGCTCCTTACACTGGACCCGAAAGGTTCCTACTACTCGAGGGAGCGGCCTCTGCTCATCGGAGACGTGGTGCTCATGTACACCGACGGCCTGGCCGAGGCCCGGTCCGGGGGCCAGATCTTCGGGGAGGACCGCATCGCCGCGGCCATCCGCCGGGACCCCGGCCAGGACACCACCATCATGTGCAAGGAACTGCTCGAGGCCGCCCGGGACTTCGCGTCCGAGCCCCTCACCGACGACGTCGCCATCCTGGCCATAAGGCGGGTGTGACCCATGCCGTGGTGCGAGGACTGCAGCCACTTCTGGAACGAGAACAGCCTGGGCGAGACGGGGGCCTGCCCGACCTGCGGCCGGGCCCTGGCGGTCAAGACCAAGACGGTGCCGTGGCACTTCAAGCTCATGCTGGTCGCCTTCGTGATCTACATGATCTACCGGGTCTACTGGCTGGTCGAGTGGCTGCCGAAACACTGGTGATTCCCCGGAGCCGTCCCAGTCTGTACTAGGGTCGGGGACCCACCGGGCGGTGGCGCAGTTTGGTAGCGCACCAGACTGGGGGTCTGGGGGTCGCGAGTTCAAGTCTCGCCCGCCCGACAGCGACGGCCCCGGGAGGTTTCTCCCGGGGCCGCGCCGTCAAGCCTGATCGTTGTCGCTCGTCGCCGGCCTGCGGCCGGCCGCGGCTACCAGGCCGGTGTGTAACCGCCCCGGCCCATCGAGGCGCTGGTCTCCCAGTCGATGTCCTCGTCCACGCTGCCCTGCACCTCGGTCAGCCACTCGAGGCGCTCCTTCAAGATGCGCTCCACCCCGGCCTGCAGGGTGGTGCTGGAGATGGCGCACGACGAGCACGATCCCTGCAGCTGCACCTCGATGACGCCGGACTCCACGTCGGCGCTCAACAGCGCCAGATCGCCGCCGTCGGACTGAACCGCCGGTCGGATCAGGTCGATAAGTTCGGTCAGGTCGGCCAGCCGGCGGGCCTTGTCTTCGTCACTGAGCATCCACATACCTCCACCGGCCATTCTGCCAGCTACCGGCCCGCTACCGATGCGCCGGTCCTGCCCGTAGGCTGGAGGGTCCATGAACGACGCCACCGCCGCGGTCGAGGCGCCGCCCCGACGGGGCCGCCGGGGTTACTTCCTGCCCGGCGCCATCGCCCTGGCCGCCCTGCTGCTGATCGGGGTGGCGGTGGGCGCCGGCGACCTGTCCCACCCGGCACCGCACACCCTGCGCGGACCCGACGTGGCGTCCCAGATCTCCCTCGGGGTGCAGGCGCAGCAGAACAGCCGCACCGCCCCCACCGTCGACTGCCCGGCGAGCGAACCGGTGAAGCAGGGGGTCACGTTCCGCTGCGCCCTGTCTACCGGGCCGGGCGGCGCCACCAGGGTGGTGACGGTGACCGAGGTGGACGGCCGGGGAAACCTGCGCTGGTCCCTCGCCCCCGTCGGCTCGCCGGCGCCTCCTAAATAGACTCCCCGCATGGCCGTCCCCCCCAGCGTCGACGCCGTGGCGTCAGCGGGGCCGTCCCGGGAGGACCGCATCCTCACCGTCCCCAACGCGCTCACCGTCGTCCGCCTCGGATGCATACCGCTGTTCCTCTGGATGCTGCTGCGACCCGACCGGGCCGGGTGGTACCCGGCCGGCCTGCTCCTGGGGGCGCTCGGGGCCACCGACGGGGTGGACGGGTTCATCGCCCGGCGCTTCGACCAGGTGTCCACGCTCGGCAAGGTCCTCGACCCCATAGCCGACCGCCTGCTGATCGGGGTGGCCGGCATCTCCACCATCGCCCTGGGGGCGGTTCCGCTCTGGGTGGGCGTGACCGCCCTGGCGAGGGAGGGCCTGGTGGCCGCCGGCTTCCTGGTGGTGGCGGCCCTGGGCGGGCGGCGGCTCGACGTTTCACGGGCCGGCAAGGCGGGCACGTTCGGGCTGATGGCGGCGCTACCGCTGTTCCTCGGGGGCCACGCCAACGACGACTGGCACTCGGTGGCCGAGATCCTGGCGTGGATCTTCGCCGTGCCCGGGCTGATCCTGGGGTGGTACGCGGCGGTGACGTACGTTCCGAGGGCGAGAGCGGCCGTGGACGCCGGCCGACGCGAGCGGGAGGAGGAGCGCATGACCGGAGGGCCGGAGCTGTGAAGGCGGTGATCATGGCGGGCGGCGAGGGGACCCGCCTGCGGCCGCTCACCTCGAACGTCCCCAAGCCGATGATGCCGATCGCCAACCGCCCGATGATGGAGCACATCATCGACCTGCTGAAGCGGCACGGCTTCGAGGACATCGTGGTCACCGTGGCGTTCCAGGCCAACGCCATCCGGACCTACTTCGGGAACGGCTCCGAGTTCGGGGTGCGGATGGTCTACGCCACGGAGGAGACACCACTCGGGACCGCCGGGTCGGTCCGCAACGCCATGGACGAGCTCAGCGAGCCGTTCCTGGTGATCTCCGGCGACGTGCTGACCGACATCGACCTGGGGTCGATCGTGGAGTTCCACCGGGACCGCAAGGCCAGGGGCACCAGCGGGCTCAAGGCCATGGAGAACCCCCTCGAGTTCGGGATCGTCATCACCCGCGAGGACGGGTCGATCGAGCGGTTCCTCGAGAAGCCCACATGGGGCCAGGTGTTCTCCGACACCATCAACACCGGCATCTACGTCCTCGAGCCCGCCATCTTCGACTACATCGAGCCGGACAAGAGCGTGGACTTCTCGTCCGACGTCTTCCCCCGGATGCTCGACGACGGCATGGCCGTGTACGGCTACGTCGCCGACGGCTACTGGGAGGACGTGGGCACCCTCGACGCCTACATAAAGGCCCACCAGGACGTGCTGGACGGCCAGGTGTCGCTCGACATCGGCGGCTTCCGCATCGGCGAGGGGATATGGCTGGGGGAGGGCTCGGAGATCGACCCGGCGGCGTCGATCGACGGTCCGGCCATCATCGGCGACTACTGCCGGGTGGAGGCCGGAGCCCGCCTCGGCGAGTACACGGTGCTCGGCTCCAACGTGCGGGTCGGCCCCGACTGCTTCGCCGAGCGCTCGGTGGTGCACGACAACGTCTACCTCGGACCGGGGGTCCGCCTCCGGGGGGCGGTGGTCGGCCGGTCCAGCGACCTGCGCCGGGGCGCCCGCCTGGAGGAGGGCGTCGTCATCGGCGACGAGTGCTTCATCGGCGAGCACGCGGTGATCCACCCCGGGGTCAAGGTGTACCCGTTCAAGACGGTGGAGCACGGCGCCATCGTCAACTCGTCCATCGTGTGGGAGTCCCGCGGCGCCCGCCACCTGTTCGGCCGGACCGGGGTGGAAGGCCTGGCCAACGTGGACATCTCGCCGGAGCTGGCCGTCCGCCTGGCCATGGCCTACGGCACGACCATGAAAAAGGGATCCACCGTCGTGGCCTCACGTGACACCAGCCGCGCCGCCCGGGTGCTCAAGCGGGCGGTGATGGTGGGTCTCAACGCCGCCGGCGTCGACGTGGCCGACCTGGAGGTGGCCACCGTGCCGGTGACCCGCTTCGGCGTCCGCAACGAGCGCAGCGAGGGGGGGGTGACCGTCCGGCTGGCCCGGGATGATCCCCAGTCGGTGATCATCCGCTTCTTCGACTCGGGGGGGATCGACATCTCCGAGACCACCCAGAAGAAGATCGAGCGGCTGTTCTACCGGGAGGACTACCGCCGGTCACTGGCCGGGGAGATCGGCGACCTGCGCTACCCCATGCGGACCGCCGAGTTCTACACCGCCCGGCTGATGGAGACGGTGGACGTGGAGGCCGTCCGGGCCGCCCGTTTCAAGGTGGTGCTGGACTACGCCTACGGAGCCGCCAGCTTCGTGATGCCCAACGTGTTGTCCAAGCTCGGGGCCGAGGTCCTGTCGGTGAACCCCTACGCGTCCACCCGCCAGTCGCTGACCTTCGACCGCTGGGAGCACGCCGCCCAGGTCTCGGGCCTGGTGAAGGCGTCGGGCGCCCACCTCGGGGCGGTGATCGACACCGACGGGGAGTACATCACCTTCGTGGACGACTCCGGCCACGTGCTGAGCGACGACCAGGGGCTCATGGCCCTCCTGCAACTGGTGCTGCACCAGGCCGACAAGCGGGGGGCGGCCGCCCCGGCGGTCGCCCTGCCCGTGTCGATCAGCCGGGCCGTGGAGGCCATGTGCGACGACGCCGGCGCCACCTTGTTGTGGACGAAGCTGTCCACCCCGTCGCTGATGGAGGTGGCCTCCCGGCCCGGTGTGCGCTTCGCGGCCAGCCAGGAGGGCGGCTACATCTTCCCGGCCTTCCTGCCCGCCTACGACGCGGTGGCCACCCTGGTGGAGATCCTGAGCCTGCTCGCCACCGCCGGCTCCCGGCTGTCCAAGACGGTCTCCCGCCTGCCGGCGGTGCGCCTGGCCCACGAGTCGGTGGTCACCCCCTGGGAGAAGAAGGGCATGGTCATGCGCACGGTCATGGAGTGGACCAAGGACCGGGAGGTCCTCCTCGTGGACGGCGTGAAGGTGCTCCACGACGACGGCTGGGCGCTGGTGTTCCCCGATCCGGAGGAGCCGCTCACCCACGTGTGGGCCGAGGCCGCCACCGACACCGAGGCCCGGGCCCGCGCCCAGGAGTACTCGCGGCGAATCCGCAGCGTGCTGCGGTCTTGAGAACGGACATCCCCGTAGCAGCGGCCACCTCCCGTCCAGTAAGTTCCGGGGCATGAACGTCCCCGAGGATCTCCGCTACACGTCGGACCACGAGTGGGCCCGCGACGAGGACGGTCGGCTGCGCATCGGCATCACCGACTACGCCCAGGACGCCCTGGGCGACATCGTGTTCGTCCAGCTGCCGGAGCCGGGCGCCAAGGTCGGAGCGGGAGAGTCGTTCGCCGAGGTGGAGTCGACCAAGTCGGTGTCGGACATCTACGCACCGGTGAGCGGGACGGTGGCGGAGGTCAACTCGGAGCTGTCCGACGCCCCGCAGCGGTTGAACGAGGATCCCTACGGTGAGGGCTGGCTGTGCGTCATCGTCCCCGATGAGCCGTCCGGGGCCGGCGAGTCGCTGCTCGACTCCGAGGGTTACCGCAAGCTGATCGAGAGCTGACCCCGGCGTTGACCCCGATCTTCTGCAACCGCTGCGGCCACCGCAACCCGGAGGGTTCGAACTTCTGCTCCTCGTGCGGCGCGGTCCTGGAACGGTTGAGCGCCGGCGATCCGGCCACCACCACCATCACCTTCGCGCCAGTCGAGGCCGCCGGTGAGGTGGGCGAAGAAGAGGTCAGCGTCGTACTCGGCGAGCACCCGGCCGGGATGGGCCTGCTGGTGGTCAAGCGGGGCCCCAACGCCGGCTCCCGGTTCATCCTCAACCCCGAGAAGACCACCATCGGCCGGCATCCCGACAGCGACATCTTCCTCGACGACGTGACGGTGTCGCGCCGCCACGCCGAGATCACCGGCGCGGACGGGCGGTTCACGGTGACCGACGCCGGGTCGCTGAACGGCACCTACCTGAACCGGGAGCGGATCGAGCAGGCCGCCCTGCGGAGCGGCGACGAGCTGCAGATAGGTAAGTTCCGGCTGGTGTTCCTGCACGAGATGCCCGGCGGCTGAGGCGTTGGCGGATCGATCCCACCTGTCCATCGGCGAGGTCCTGTCCCTGCTCCGGGAGGAGTTCCCCGATGTCACCATCTCCAAGATCCGCTTCCTCGAGAGCCAGGGTCTGGTGGATCCGGAGCGGACTCCGTCGGGATACCGCAAGTTCTACGACCACGACGTCGAACGCCTCCGCTGGATCCTGCGCCAGCAGCGGGAGCACTTCCTCCCGCTCAAGGTGATACGGGGCCGGCTGAGCGAGCAGGCCGGCGCGGACTCCACCGGCAACGGCACCGACGCCAACGACTCGCCCCAGCCGGCCGAGCCGGCGGTCGTGACAGCCGGCTACGACTCGACCGGGCCGGCCACGGCGGGGGAGCCCGGTTCCCCGCCACCGGCCCGGAGCGGACCGGCCGCCCCACCGGCCGGGGCCGGGAGAGAGGGGAACGGAGGTGCCGACGCCGGCGCCGGGCGGACCCCGGGGCGGCCGGCGGCCACTCCGAGCCTGTTCGCCTCCCTGCACGGCGGCCCGCCGGCCGGCCCCGCCGGGGGCCCAGCGGAGACCGCCCCCGGACGACCGGTGACCGCCAACGAGACCGCCCCCGCCCCGGCGCCGTCCCCGACCGGCGCCGCCCCGGCCGCCGGGACCCCCGCGGCGACGGGACCGTCGGGGCGCAGCGAGGAGCCGGAGACCTACACGGCCGACGAGCTGGCCCGCGCCGCCGGCGCCGACGCGTCGCTCGTGACCGACCTGAAGCAGTACGGGCTCATCGCCCCCCACGCCGTCGTGGCCGGGACGCAGTACTACGACGCCGCCGCGGTGGCGGTGGCCCGGGCGGCGGTGGAGTTCTCCCGACACGGGGTGGAAGCCCGCCACCTGCGCATTTGGCGCAACGCCGCCGATCGCGAGGCGGATCTGTTCCAGCAGGTGGTGCTGCCGTTGCTGCGCCAGCGCAACCCGCAGGCCCGCCGGCAGGCGCTCGACACCCTGGCGGAGCTGTCCCGGGCCGGCGCCGACCTGCGAGCCGCTCTGGTCGAGCGGGCTCTGCGGGAAATCCGCTGAGGCCGATCCCGTCCACACGGCCGGGCCGGCCGTCGCGACGCCCGGCCGAGGGGTAACGTTTGGACATGGTGGAGATGCACCTGAGCGCCGTCCGGGTGGAGATACCGAGCAACAATCCCCTGTTGCTGCTCCAGGAGAGGACCGGGGCCCGGCGGACTCTCCCCATCTACATCGGCCCGGCCGAGGCCCAGGCCATCGCCTTCGCCCAGCAGGGGGTCGAGACGCCCCGGCCGATGACCCACGACCTCATGAGGGACATCCTCGAGGAGCTGGGCGCCCGGGTGGAGTGCATCGTGATCACCGAGCTGCGGGACCGCACCTTCTACGCCGAGCTGCGGCTCATCACGGGCACGCAGCGACACACCGTCTCGGCCCGGCCCTCCGACGCCGTGGCCCTCGCCGTCCGCCTCGACAGCCCGATCTACGCCGAGGAGGACCTCCTCGACGCCGAAGGGGTCGTCCTGCCCGAGGACGAGGAGGAGGACGAGGGCGAGGGCAACGACGCCGACGAGCTGGTGTCGGAGTTCCGGGACTTCATCGAAGGCATCCGCCCCGAAGACTTCGGCTGAGATCGCCGAAGCCCGCCGGCTGTTGCAAAACCCGCCCGGGTGCAGCACACTGGCGTAACTACTCTACTGTGATCCCAGAGGTGGCCCAGATGCCCACGGCCCGACCGGCCAGGAAAGACCATGACGCCGACGGACCCGTCCTCGGCTACCGGGGGCCGCAGGTCTGCTCCATCGTGGGCATCACCTACCGCCAGCTCGACTACTGGGCCCGCACCGGGCTGCTCCACCCCTCCATCAGCCAGGCGCGGGGGAGCGGCTCGCAGCGGATCTACAGCTACTCGGACCTGCTGCAGCTGAAGGTCATCAAGCGGCTGCTCGACGCCGGCGTGTCCCTGCAGGCGGCCCGCCGGGCCATAGAGTGTCTGCGCTCCAGCGGTGAGGACCTCGGGTCGGCCAACCTGGTGATCGACGACCGCCGGTCGGTGCTGGCCCGCACCGGTGAGGAGATCATCGACCTGCTCCAGGGCGGCCAGACCGTGCTCAACATCGTGCCGCTCGGTGGCCTGCTCACCGAGTTGGAGAGCGCCATCACCGAGATGGGGCTGTCCCGCCAGGCGGCGGCCCCGGCCGGCGCCGCCCCCGAGGCGGGTCCCGGTCCGGCGGGCACCGGCCCGGGGCCGGCCGCCGAAGCCCTCTGAGCGGCTTACTCACCGCCCTCCCGCCCGTTTTCCGGGCACGCCCCGACGGTGCTTTCCGGTTCGCCCTAGGCTGTCACGGGTGAACGACCCGGATCCGTCACTCCGCCGGTCTCCCCTCGACGCCGCCCACCGGGCGCTGGGAGCGAAGATGGTCCCCTTCGGGGGCTGGGAGATGCCTCTGTCGTACCCGACGGGGACCCTGGCGGAGCACATGGCCTGCCGGGAGGACGCGGTCGCCTTCGACGTCAGCCATCTGGGCACGGTCCGGGTGACCGGCCCCGACGCCCACGGCGTGCTGCAGCGCACGCTGACCAACGACCTGGGCAAGGTCGGCCCGGGCCGGGCGCAGTACACCCACCTGCTCGACGAGACCGACGGCAGCGTCCTCGACGACATCATCGTGTGGTGGCTCGACGAGCAGACCTTCGACGTGATGCCCAACGCCTCCAACACGGCCCGGGTACGGGCCGCGGTGGGAGGGCAGGACGTGACCGCCGAGCGGGCCGTCATCGCCGTGCAGGGCCCCCGGGCCCGTGAGCAGCTGAAGCACGTCGTTCCCGACGCCGCCGCGGTGGGCCGCTTCCGGGTCACCCGCTTCTCCTGGAACGGCGTCGAGTGCGTGGCCGCCGGCACCGGCTACACCGGCGAGGACGGCGTCGAGTGCGCCATCCCGGCGGCGTCGGCGCCGGCGTTCTGGGAGACCATCCTGGCCGTGGGTATCCGCCCGGCCGGCCTCGGGGCCCGCGACACGCTGCGGCTGGAGGCCGCCCTGCCGCTGCACGGCCACGAGCTGGGCCCGGGCATCACCCCCTTGCAGGCGGGTCTCGGCTGGGTGGTGTCGTGGACCAAGCCGGAGGGGTTCCGCGGCCGCGACGCGCTCGAGCGCGAGCGCGAGCACGGCGTGCGCCGCCTGCTCGCCGGCCTGGTCACCGAGGGCCGGCAGCCGCCGCGGGCCGGGGCGACGGTGCTGCACGACGGCCGGCCCGTCGGGGAGGTCACCAGCGGCAACTTCTCGCCGGTTCTCGGCCACGGCATCGCCCTGGCGTTCCTGCCGCCCGACATGGAGCCCGGCACCGCGGTCGAGATCACACTGCGGGGCCGGTCCGTACCGGCCACGGTCGCCCCGCTCCCGTTCGTGAAGAAGAAGGGTTGAACCTTGGGCCACTTCGTCCCCCACACTGACGCCGACCTGGAGCGGATGCTCTCCGACATCGGCCTGGCATCGCTCGACGAGCTGTTCTCGGTCGTGCCCGAGGCCCTGCGCCTGGCCGGCGGCCTCGACATCCCGGCCGGGCTGTCCGAACCGGACGTGCTGGCCGAGATGGAGCGGCTGGCCGCCCGCAACCGCCACGGCGCCGACCTGCTGTGCTTCGCCGGCGCCGGCGCCTACGACCACGAGGTGCCCTCGGCGACCAAGCGGCTCACCTTCCGGTCCGAGTTCGTCACCGCCTACACCCCCTACCAGCCCGAGGTGGCCCAGGGGGTCCTGCAGGCCCTGTTCGAGTACCAGACGCTGATCTCCCGGCTGTCCGGCCTGCCGGTGGCCAACGCCTCCCTCTACGACGGGGCGTCGGCGGCCGTGGAGGCGGTCAACCTGGCGGCCGCCGCCAAGAACCGCCAGACCATCTGGGTCAGCGGCGGGTTGCACCCCAACTGGCGGACCACCCTGCGCACCTTCGCCGCCGGCACCGGCCACCGCCTGGTGGACGTACCCCTGCGCGGCGGGGTCACGGACTGGGACGGCGTCGCCGCCGGGGGAGAGGAGCCGGCGGCCCTGCTGCTGGCCGCCCCCAACTATCTGGGCGCCTTCGAGGACGTCGAGGCCGCCCGCCGGGTGGCCGACGCCCACGGCGCCCTCCTCATCGTCGGCTTCGATCCGGTGTCGGCCGGGCTGCTGCGGCCGCCGGGGGAGCTGGGCGCCGACGTGGTCGTGGGGGAGGGCCAGCCGTTCGGGACCCCCCTGTCGTTCGGCGGCCCGTACCTGGGCCTGTTCGCCTGCCGCTCCGAGCTGGTCCGGCGGCTGCCCGGCCGGCTGGTGGGCCGCACCGTCGACACCGAGGGCCGGCCGGCCTACGTGACCACCCTGCGGGCCCGCGAACAGGACATCCGCCGGGAGAAGGCGTCCTCCAACGTGTGCACCAACCAGACGCTGATCGCCGTGGCGTGCATGATCCAGCTGTCGTGGCTGGGCACCTCCGGGCTCCGGGAGATGGCCCTGCGCAGCGCCCGGGGCACCCGCTACGCCCGGGAGGCGCTCACCGCCATCCCCGGCGTCGATCTGCTGGCGCCGGCCCCGACCCTGCGGGAGTTCGCCGTCACGCTGCCGCTGGCCCCCGAGACGGTGGTGGAGCGGATGGCCGAGGAAGGGTTCCTGGCCGGCGTGCCGGTCGCGGTCCGCGACGGCGTGGCCGGAGACGGGGGCGACGCCCTGCTGGTGGCGGTCACCGAGCGCCGGACCCGGGCGGAGATCGACAGTTACGTGACTTGTCTCGAGAAGGTGGTGCGGTGATGGCGGTCAACGAGCGGACGGCGGTGCCCGGCGGGCGGGCGACGAGCGCCCCCCTCATGGGGCGCGATCACGAGCCCACCATCTTCGAGTACTCCAGCCCCGGGCGGAAGGCGTGGTCGTTCCGCACCACCGGCGTCCCCGAGTGGGACGCCGCCGAGCTGGTCCCGGAGGGCCTGCTGCGGGAGGAGCCGGTCGAGCTGACCGAGGTGTCGGAGCGGGACCTGGTCGCCCACGTCACCCGGCTCACCCACCGGCAGTACTCGGTGGACCTGGGCGCCTACCCGCTCGGGTCGTGCACCATGAAGTACAACCCCAAGCTGTGCGACGACGCCGCCTCGCTGCCGGGCCTGACCAACGTGCACCCGGCGACGCCGGCGCAGTACAGCCAGGGCTGGCTCGAGCTTCTCTGGTCGCTCAGCGACACCCTCTGCCGGGTCACCGGCATGCACGCCGCCACCCTGCAACCTCCGGCGGGAGCGGCCGGCGAGCTCACCGGGCTGCTGCTGATGCGGGCCTGGCACCGGGCGCAGGGGGAGGAGCGCCACAAGATCATCATCCCCGACTCGGCCCATGGCACCAACCCGGCGTCGGTGACCCTCGGGGGCTACCAGACGGTCACCGTGCCCTCCGACGCCCGGGGTCTGGTGGACCTCGACGCCCTGCGGGCCCGCCTGGACGGCGACGTGGCCGGGATCATGCTGACCAACCCCAACACGCTGGGGCTGTTCGAGGAGGACATCGCCGAGATCGCCGCCGCGGTGCACGAGGTGGGAGGGCTGCTCTACTACGACGGCGCCAACCTCAACGCCATCCTCGGGGTGACCCGCCCCGGGGACATGGGCTTCGACATCGTGCACATGAACCTCCACAAGACCTTCGCGGTGCCCCACGGCGGGGGTGGTCCCGGCGCCGGCCCGGTGGCGGTCTCGTCCCGGTTGGCGGAGTTCCTGCCCGGCCCGCTCCCGGTGCGGGTGGAGGACGGCCGGTTCGAGTGGCGGACCCCGGAGCGCAGCATCGGCCGGGTGCACACCTGGCACGGCAACGCCCTGGCCCTGGCCCGGGCGTGGTCGTACATCCTGGCCAACGGGGGCGACGGCCTGCGCCGGGTGGCGGAGGGAGCGGTGCTCAACGCCAACTGGCTGCGCCACCGCCTGCGGGGCGTCTACGACCTGCCCTACGACCGGCCCAACATGCACGAGTTCGTGGCCTCCACCACCTCGCTGAAGAAGGCCAAGGGGCTGCGGGCGCTCGATGTCGGCAAGCGCCTCCTCGAGGAGGGCTTCCACGCCCCGACGGTGTACTTCCCGTTGATCGTGGACGAGGCGTTGATGATCGAGCCCACCGAGACCGAGAGCCCCGAGACGGTGGCCGCCCTGGCCGACGCGCTGATCGCCATCGCCGGCGACCCGGAGGGGGAGGGGGCGGCCGCGCCCCGCACCACCCCGGTCGGCCGGGTGGACGAGGCCCGGGCGGCCCGGACGCTGCTGCCCACCTGGGACGCGGTGGCCGCCCAGGAGGGGGCGTAGCTCCCTCCGCCCCGACCCCGGTCAGGAATCGTCGGTCAGCGACCGACGGAGAGCGGCCTGGCTGGGATGGGCGGCGATCACGTGGCGCAGCCCCTGAGCCGTGGCCGACAGGTAGCGGCGGGTGGTCTCCAGGCTGGCGTGGCCGAGCAGCTCCTGCAGCTCGACCACGTCGGCGCCGGCCTCCAGGGCGGAGGTGGCGAAGGTGTGGCGCAGGGCGTGCACCAGGGCGCCGGCCGGTACCTGGGCCCGGATCCCGGCCCGCACATAGAGCTTCTCGACGAGGTAACGGATCTGGTCGACGGTCAGGCGCCGGCCCCGGACGTCGACGAACAGCGGGGTGGAGGGGTGGTCCAGCTCCTCTCTGGGGAACCTGGCGGCTCTCTCCCTCAGGTACAGGTCGAGCACCTGGTCGAGGGCGGGGTCGATGGGCACCGGGCGGACCTTGTTGCCCTTGCCCCTGACCTCCATCCGCCGGGCGCCGGCCTCGCCGGCCAGCGAGCCCAGAGACAGCCCGGCGGCCTCCGCCTCCCGGATGCCGGTCACACAGAAGGTGGCGATCAGCGCCAGATCCCGGGCCGGCCAGGGGTTGCGGGCCCGGGGGTCCGCCTCGCCGGCCACCCGCAGCAGCCGGGTCACCGCGTCAGGGGCCCGGATGGACCGGGGCAGGCTGGACGGGGTCTTCGGCTTGGGTATGGCGGCCATGGGGTTGCCCTCGAGCACCCCCTCGGCCACCAGGAAGTCGAAGAAGCTCGACCAGGCGGAGTGGGCCCGGCGGACCGACGCGGCGGCATGGTCCGAGGCCCAGGACGCGAAGGCGGCCAGGAGGGCCTGGCGGTCGATCCGCCGCACGGTGAGGTCGGCCGGGTCGCCGACGTCCTCGAGGACGGCCAGCCGGCCGGCGATGCCCTCCAGGTCCCTCCGGTAGCCGGTGAGGGTGGCCGCCGCCGGCTTGGCCGCCCCCAGGTTGGTCAGCCAGGCGTCGACCGCGTCGGCGACCGGCGAGTCGATACCCACCCGCCGGCGGGGTGCCAGCGGGACGGTCGGGGCGGGACGGGGGCGGCGGGACACGGCGTCGGGAGGCTACCGGTGGCCGGGCGGCCGGCGGTGGACCCGCCCGGGTGCCCGGGCGGCCACGTCACAGTCCCTGCTCAACACCGGTATTCCGGATAATCACAGTTATCAGTAAAACAGGAGGATGACCGGGCTCATCCCGGGCCGGCGCCCAGCCGGCCCGTAGCCGACAACTGCGCCAGCGGGCGCGCTGCTTCCATCAGCCAATCCAGCGCCCGCCGGAGGTCGTCGGCGTCGTGCTCGCCGGCCAGGTCCCGGTCCACGTCCTCCACGGCGCAGGCCAGCACGTACACCAGGTCGTCCAGGTGGCTCAGCTCGCTGCGGGTCACGACCAGCTCCTGCTCGGACAGGCCCAGCTCGGCCGCCCGCCGCCGAGCCTCGTAGTCCCGCTGGCGGCACGACCGCCTGCAGTACAGCCTCGGCCGGCCCGGCCCGGCGTCGGCGACGAACCGCCGCCCGCACCACCCGCAGCGCCTCTCCCGGCCGCCATCCCCCTCTGATCCTGATTGCGTCACAGTGACGAATTCTAGGACGGGACCGGTGGTCCAGGGAGCCCGGGATGTGGGCCGGGTCTTTCAGCGGGCCCGGCGGCGGCCCAGCCAGGCGGAGATGGCCGGCCGGCCCTCCGGTCGGGGCCGCCCGGCCAGCCGGCGCAGGCGGCGCTCCAGCTTCCCGGCTGGCGTCCCCAGAAGGGCCGACAGGACCTCGAGGTCGGAGGCCCGCAGCGGGCCGACGGCTTCGGCGCCCCGCCACCGGCGCAGCGCGGCCAGGTAACGACGCAGGACCTCTTTCTGATCGACGCCATCCAACGGGACCAGCGGACGCCGGGGCGGGAGCACCTCGTCGAGCTCGGCGTCGTAGGCGGCCAGCAGGTCGGCCACCACGTCGGCATCGGCGGCGAAGCGACCGGCCTCGACATCGAGCAGCCAGCGCTGCAGCAGGTCGCAGCGCAGAGCCGTGTCGGCCACGCTGCGGCCGGCCTTCCGGCGGCTGAGGCGCAGGACCTCTCCCAGCCGCCGGCTGGGCACGCCCGAGATCCGCTCTCCGACGAGACGCACCCGCTCCTCGCGCCCGCTGTCGTCACCCGCCGGGCGGCCTCCGGGTCCAGGATCGTCGGTGTCCATCACTCCTCGGAACGGCACGCCGAGCCGGTGGCCTGTCCTTACTCTAGGACGGTCACCGCAGGGCCGACGTCTCGCCGGCCCGGGCCCGGTGGGTCAGCCGGCGGACTTGCGGGCGGCGGCGCGCGCCTCGCGGGCCCGCTGGTCGCGGGCCTTCTTGCGACGGATC
>JAKAXG010000608.1 GCA_021827225.1 Actinomycetes bacterium
AACCATGAGGCAGTTGCTCGAAGCGGGCGTGCACTTCGGGCACCAGACCCGGCGCTGGAACCCCAAGATGAAGCGGTTCATCTTCGGTGAGCGCAACGGGATCTACATCATCGACCTGAACCAGACTCTGGAGCGCATCGACACCGCCTATTCCTTCGTCCGGGACCTGGTAGCCAACAACGGCACCATCCTGTTCGTGGGCACCAAGAAGCAGACCCAGGACCCGATCGCCCGCTACGCCGCCCAGTGCGGCATGCCCTACATCAACGAGCGGTGGCTGGGCGGCATGCTCACCAACTTCAGCACCATCGCCGGCCGGGTCAGCAAGATGCAGGAGTACGACCGCATGCGGGCCGCGGGCGACTTCGAGGCCATGCCCAAGAAGGAAGCGCTCATCCTCAGCCGGGAGCTGGAGAAGCTGCACCGGAACCTCGGTGGCATCCGCAACATGAGCCGCCTGCCCGACGCGGTGTTCATCATCGACACCAAGAAGGAGCACATCGCGGTGACGGAGGCCAACAAGCTGGGCCTGCCGATCGTCGCCGTGGTCGACACCAACTGCGATCCCGACGTCATCAACTACGTGATCCCGGGCAACGACGACGCCATCCGCGCCGGCAGCCTGATGTGCCGGGTCATCGCCGACGCCGTGGAGGAGGGCCGGTTCATCGCCTCCCGCCGGGCCGCCCGCTCGGGGACGCCCACCGCCCCGGAGGGGCCCCGGGTGCTCAGCCCCGAGGAGGAGGCCGAGCGCGAGGAGCAGCAGCGCCAGGCCCGCCGGCAGGCGGCCATCGCCCAGGCCGAGCGCGAGGCCCGGCTGGCGGCGGCCAGGCAGCAGGCCCAGGCCGCGGCGGACGCCGGCGACGTCGTCACCACCCCGCCGGCAGAACCGGCCGCCCCCGCTGAGCCCGCGGCAGCCGGAGAGGCCTCGCCGGGTGCCGGTGGGCAGTCGGCCGAAACCACCACAACACAGGAGTAGAGGCAGGGCATGGCAGATTTCACCGCCCAGGACGTGAAGGCGCTCCGGGACGCGACCGGAGCCGGGATGATGGACGCCAAGCGGGCGCTGACCGAGACCGGCGGCGACCCGGCGGCGGCTACGGCCTGGCTGCGCGAGCGGGGTCTCGGCAAAGCGGCCGAGCGGTCCGACCGGGAGGCATCCGAGGGGGCCGTCGCCGTGGCCCGCGAGGGCAACGCCGTCGCCCTGGTCGAGCTCAAGTCCGAGACCGACTTCGTGGCCAAGTCGCCGCAGTTCGTGGGGTTCATCGACAAGCTGGCCGCCGCGGTGGCCGCCGAGGGCGAGGCAGCGGTCGAGGGCTTCAAAGACGCTCTCGACGACCTGCGCCTCAGCCTGAAGGAAAACATCCAGGTCGGCAAGGTCGTGCGCTTCGTCGCCGAGGAGGGCCAGGTCCTCGACTCCTACGTGCACGTCCAGAACGGGCGGGGGGTCAACGCCATCCTGGTGCAGCTCGACGGGGGCACCCCGGAGCTGGCCCACGACCTGGCCGTGCACATCGCTTTCGGGAAGCCGAGCGTCCTCAGTCGGGACGAGGTCCCCGCCGACGCCGTCGAAGCCGAGCGGGCCACGCTCGAGGCGCAGACCCGCAACGAGGGCAAGCCGGAGGCGGCCGTCCCCAAGATCGTCGACGGGAAGCTGAACGGCTGGTACAAGCGGGTGCCCGGCGGTGTCCTGCTCGAGCAGCCCTACGCCAAGGACGACAAGATCAGCGTCACCCAGATGCTGGGCAGCGCCAAGATCGTCCGTTTCGCCCAGGCCGTCATAGGCGCCTGAGCGGCCTCTCCGCCCCGGAGCGGAGCGGACGGCCGGACATCGACGCCGGACATCGACGGAGGGCCCCTCGGGGGCCCTCCGTCGCGTTCGGCGGGCGCCTCCGGTCGGTGGCCGTCCGGCCGTGGTGGTCCCGAGGCCCCCGTCCCGGTAACTACGCTGGACGACCCGTGACCGGATCGCCACCATGGAAGCGTGTCGTCCTCAAGCTCTCCGGCGAGGCGTTCGCCAGCGACGCGGCTGACGAGACCATCGACGGGGCCGTCGTAGAGCGCATAGCCAAGGAGATCGCCGAGGTCCGCACCGACATCGGCACCGAGATCGCCGTGGTGGTGGGCGGCGGCAACATCTGGAGAGGGGCCACCGGATCGGCGACGGGCATGGACCGGGCCAGCGCCGACTACATGGGCATGCTGGCCACCGTCATCAACGCCCTGGCCCTGCAGGACGCCCTGGAACGCCAGGGCCAGCCCACCCGGGTGCAGACGGCCATCGGCATGTCGCAGATCGCCGAGCCCTACATCAGGCTGCGGGCCATCCGCCACCTCGAGAAGGGCCGGGTCGTGGTCTTCGCGGCCGGCACCGGAAACCCCTTCTTCACCACCGACACCGCCGGCGCCCTGAGAGCCGTGGAGATCGAGGCGGACGTGCTGTTCAAGGGCACCCACGGCGGCGCCGACGGCGTCTATGACTCGGACCCGAAGGTGAACCCCTCGGCGAAGCGGATCCCCGAGATCGGCTTCGACGAGGTGATCGCCCGGGGTCTGCGGGCCATGGACCTGACCGCCATAACCCTCTGCCGTGAGAACAATCTCCCGATTCGGGTGTTCTCGATCATGGAGCCGGGGAACCTGCGTCGCACACTCCAGGGGGAGCGGATCGGTACGCTGATCCACTGATGGAGGACAGCTACGTCGACGCCGTGATGGAGGACTGCCGGTCGAAGATGGCCAAGGCGGTGGAACACACCCGGAGCGAGCTGGCGACGATCCGCACCGGCCGGGCCGCGCCCGTCCTCGTGGAGAAGATCCGGGTCGAGTACTACGGCTCCGAGGTGCCCCTCCAGCAGCTGGCCGGGATCCAGGTCCCGGAGGCCAAGCTCATGGTGATCACCCCTTACGACAAGGGGTCGTTGAAGGCCATAGAGAGGGCCATCATGAACTCCGACCTCGGCATCAACCCGAACAACGACGGGACCGTCATCCGCCTCACCTTCCCCCCGCTGACCGAGGAGCGGCGGCGGGAGATGGTGAAGGTCGCCCACCACAAGGCCGAGGAGGGCCGGGTGGCGGTCCGCAACACCAGACGATCGGCCCGCAAGGACCTCGAGGCGCTGGAGAAGGACGGCGACCTCTCGAGCGACGAACTCGACCGGGCCGAGAAGGACCTCGACCGCGTGACCTCTGAGCATGTATCCGAAATCGACCGGGTCCTGCAGCACAAAGAGGAAGAGCTTCTAGCTGTCTGAGGAGGACGCCGTGACCGAGCGCGACGACAACGGGGGCAAGTCCGGGCGCCAGCCGGCCGAAGGAGTACGGATCATCAAGGCGGAGGAGGCGAAGGCCGCCCTCGAAGCGGGAGAGGCTGCCGGTCGCCGCCCGGACAGCCAGCTCCGATACGGCGACGTGCCACCCGTGCCCTCCGGGCCGCGGCCGGCCCACCGCTTCCCCCTGCCCGACTCGGTCGATCCGGCCGAGGCGGTGGCCCTGCCTCCTCTGGCCTCGCCCCGCCCGCCGGGCGACACGCCGGCCCGGCGGCCCGCCCCCCGGCCCGAGCCGGACAGGGACTGGCGTGCCGTCAGCGGGGACGACGAGGAGGACCCGTTCGAGCCGCCCGCCGGGCCGGAGGACGACACCGCCGAGGAGTCCGTC
>JAKAXG010000015.1 GCA_021827225.1 Actinomycetes bacterium
AGCCGGCCCGCTGTTGAAAATATTAATCGAGTATTGATTGCAGGTCAACGATGAACTGACAACCACCCGGCCCGCCGCCCCTGCCTGGCGGCGTACGCCTCCGGCCAGGAGTGGGGCCGCCCCCGGTCGGGAGTGGGGCCGCCCCCGGCCGGGAGCGGCGCCGTCACCGGCGGGGCGCCGATTACTCGCTTCCGGCCCCGGCTGGTGCCGGCGCAGCGGCCGACCGGCCGGCGAGGTAGGTGTTCTCGATCTCCGAGAGCCGTCGCCGGGCCACGTCGGAGGTCATGTCCATCTCGATGCGACCGCGAAGCATCACGTAGACCCGGTCGGCGAACTTGAGCGCCTGGCGCACATGCTGCTCCACCAGGAGCACTCCGCAGCCGTCACGGTCAGCCGCTCCCCGGACAGCTCCGAGCAGTCGCTGGACCACCAGGGGGGCCAGGCCCAGCGACAGCTCATCCGCCAGGAGCACCTTCGGGCGCCGACCGAGGGCTCGGGCCAGGGTGAGCATCTGCTGCTCGCCGCCCGAGAGCAGACCGCCCCGGGTATGGAGGCAGCGCTCCAACTCCGGGAAGAGATCGAGGGCCGTCGATACATCTACTGACCCGCAGCGAAGGTTGTCGATCACATTGAGGCCCCGGAAGACGGAGCGTTCCTCCGTGACGTAGGACATCCCGTCCCTGGCCCGCTTGTGGAGCGGCCGCTTCTCCGGCCTGCCCCCGAACCGGACCTCGCCGCTCTTCAACGGAAGCTCGCCGCTGAGCGAGAGCAGCGTGGTGGTCTTGCCTGCCCCGTTGGCGCCAAGGAGCGCAACGACTTCGCCTTCTCCGACCTTCAAGTCGATGTCGTGGATGACCGCTTGGGGGCCGTATCCGGCCGTCATACCCTCGGCTTCGAGCACCAGGCTCATCGCTCCTCACCTCCGACCACGCCGGACGAGACGATCTCGCTCTCGGCTGCTTCGCTTGCCACCCCTCCGAGGTAGGCGGCCACCACCGTCTCGTTGTTACGTACTTCCTCCGGCGTGCCGCGTCCGATGACCCGGCCGAAGTCGAGCACCACCAGGTCGTCGCAGACGTTCATGACGAAGTTCATGTCGTGCTCGATGAGCAGAACGGCGATGCCCCACTCCCGGGCCAGCCGGGTCACGAGGTGGCCCAGTTCGGCCGTCTCTGCGTCGCCGAGGCCGGCGGCCGGCTCGTCGAGCAGGAGGACGCTCGGCTGGCTGGCCACCGCTCGGGCTATGGCGAGCAGCCGCCGCTTCCCGTACGAGAGGTCCTGGACCTGCCGGTCCAGATCGGCCTCCAGACCGAACTCGTGGATGGCGGCGACCACGGCGGCGGGAAGGGCCGAGCGTATCGGGTACAGCATGTCCCGGACGTAGCACCAGTTGTCCCCGGGGTCGGCCGCCACCCTCAAGTTGTCGATGACGGTGGAGTCCTCGAAAAGCTCCAGTGACTGGAAGGACCGGCTTATCCCGCCCCGGGACCGGCGCACGACTGACCAGTCGTTGATCTGGTTCCCGTCGAGATTGATACGACCCCGGGTCGGGGGCGTGAACCCGGTGACCGCGTCGATGAAGCTGGTCTTGCCGGCGCCGTTCGGGCCGATCAGGCCGAGGATGCGCCCCGGCTGCACCGTCAGGCTGACGTCGTCCACGGCCGTGGTGGCGCCGTATCGGACCGTGAGGCCCTCCACCTCGAGGACCTTGGCCGTCACCCGCTCTCGCTCACCGCCCGACGGCTCGGCGGGCTCCAGCTCCGAAGCGGCAGTCTTGGCCTTGGGTTTCACGATCTTGCTCATCAGCCACCGCATCTGGGCAGTGGACTCGCGGGCTATGCCGTCCTGGTTCTGCAGGACCAGGAGGATGAGGATCACCCCCCCGATCAGCGTCAGGTACTTGTCCAGACCCGAGAGGATGGAGTTGGTGATCTGCGTCCCCAAGCCGCCGTCGGCCAGTGTGGACCCGTAGAGGGGGCCGATCACGAACCCGATGCCGCCGATCATGGACCAACCCACGAACGTGATGGAGGTGAAGTTGGTGAAGTCGGTGTAGGTGATGGTCGAGTTGGCGAAGGCCAGGAGGATGCCGCCCGCCGCCGCCAATGCCGCCGCCACGGCGAACGCGTACAGCTTGGCATTCATGACGTTCACGCCCAGCGCGGCGGCCGCCCGCTCGTTGGTCCGTACCGCGATCAGGCGCCGCCCCGACCGGCTGCGCCGGATGTTCGCCACCATCAGTCCGGCTGCGAGGAGGACGATCAGGCACATGAAGCCGTAGCGGGCCGGATGGGTTATCTGGCTGACGTCGAGGCCGAAGACCTTGGGATCACCGACCTGGGTCCCGGAAATGCCGCCGGTGTAGTTGCTGTTGTCGAACAGCATCAGCTCCAAGGCGGTGCCCAAACCCAGCGTCACCACCGCGAAGTTGATGCCCCGGGTCCGGGCGGCGGGGAGCACGAACAGCACGCCCAGCGGGATGGTGCCGAGGATGCCCAGGATGGCCGCCGCCCAGAACGGCAGACCGGCGGCCGACGCCAGCCGACCGGCGACCCACGCCCCGAAGCCGGCGATGGCGTACTGGGCGAGGGACAGCTGTCCGGTGTAGCCGGTCACAACGACGATCGACATGAGGATCAGGGCGGTCGCCATCGAGAAGGAGAAGGCGTCGACCCAGCTCGGGGACGTGGTCAGCAGGAGGACCGCCATGATCGCCGCCGCGAACCCGATGGCCCCGGGCCGGATGCGGCCCGAGCCGAGAGCCGGCAGTCGCTGCAGGAAGAAGTCCCGGAGCGGGATGGCCTGGCCCCGGACGACCATCACGACGATGATGATCACGAACGGAACAGACTGGGCCACGCCCGGCTGGGTGACGTACCGGGTGAGCTCGGTCTCCACCACGCCGATCACCACAGCCGCCACGAAGGCGATCGGGAAGGAGCGGAACTGGGCGACGAGGGCCGCCGCCAGGGCGGCGAGCACCAGGTTTGTCAGGATGGTCACCTGGAGGGTGACGATCGGGGTCACGAGGATGGCGGCCAGACCGGCCATGGCCGAGCCCAGCGCCCAGTTGGCCGTGGCGATGGTGTCCGGCGACCAGCCGAGCGAGGAAGCGGCGCGCTCGTTCTCGGCCACAGCCGTCGTGGCGATCCCGAACGGCGTGTACCTGTAGAGGGCGTAGAGACCGGCGGTCAGCACGATCGCGATGCCCAGCAAGTAGAACCGGTCGGAGGTGACGGCGATGCTGCCGATGTGGATCTGACTGGTCGGCAGCGAGCTCGGAACGAACTTCACCGTGGCGCCGAACTTGATGACCATGATGGCCTGCAGCGTGATGAGCACGCCGAGCGTGGCGACGATACGGGCCAGGGGCGAGGCACGGCGCAACTGGCGCATGATCAGCAGATGGGTGAGCACCCCCAGTAGGGCCGCAACCGCTATTCCGGCGAGCAACCCGACGATGTAGGGGGCACCGTTGCTCACGGAGACTTCGTATTCCACATAGGCACCGACCATGCCTATGGCGCCCTGGGCGAAGTTCAGGACACCCGAACCCCGGTAGATGAGGACCAGCCCCTGTGAGGCCAAGGAGTACATGGCCCCCAGGCCGAAGCCCAGAAGCGCATAACTGATTACTTGCACGTCACTCCTCCGCTTGTGGTTGTGCCGAATGGTTCGTTGCGTGCCATCACGAGCCCGCCGGTGGCGTGCCGCCTGGATCCAGCGGTCGGACCCGGCATGGCGTTGGTGAGGTCGTGGGACTGGCCGTTCTGGACGGCCTCGGATGTCCCGTCGTCGCGAACTGGCAGGTGACACCGCGCTTGCCAGCGACGAATGCCGGCCGGCGTCGACTGTGGCAGGTTCCCGGAAATGCGTAGAGCGTCCGGAGTGTCGTGCAGCAATATCCCCCCTGGTACCGGAGCCGGTCGTCAACCGGGCCCTGTCTTACTGATGTCGCGGATGGATACCCGCGGCGAACCATCTCGGCCCCCCCGGACCGCTCTGGGCGACGGCTCGCGCCAACCGTCGCCCTACCTCCTCACCCGGAGTCCTTCATCCCGGGTCCGCTGCTCTCATCTCGATTCCCCCTGCCGACCACCGCTACCCGGGCCTGGGTGAACGGTACAATCCCCTCGCCACTGCGCTAGTCCTCCCCGGCGAGCTACCGATCGTTTGTTTGCGGCGATGATAGCTTCGACGCACCCCGCCGTCCACAAGTTTGCGGGCCGGTCACCGGTTTTCACGCTCCTGGCCAGGTCCCTCGGCGCCGCGACGATCCGGCAAGGGCGGTCCCCCGTCCTGCCCTGCGCGGGGCCTGCTCGGTGAACACCGTTAGGTGACCCTCGGGTCCCTACAGGTCCTCCCGAACGACCCCGGCCGACTTCAAGACCCGAACTCCAGGATCGCCCGGCCGAGGACGCGGCCCTCGGCCAGCTCGGTCGTGGCCTCGTTGATCTCGCTGATGGGGTACCGGCGGGTCACCAAGCTGTCGAGATCGAGCTTGTCCTGCTGGTACCAGCGCAGGAACATCGGGAAGTCCCGCTCGGGTATGCACGATCCGCCGATGGAGCCCCGGTAGGACTTCTCACCGATCAGGACGCTGCGAGTGTCCAGTTCGATGTTCGTCTGAGGGACCCCCACCAGCACGGCCACCCCGCCGCGCTCCGCTCCCATCACCCCGTAACGGGTCGCCTGCAGGATCTGCTCCATCGTTGCTTTGACGCCGATGCAGTCAAAAGCGACGTCCACTCCACCGGCCGGCCGATAGTCGCTGTCAGGCTCGTCGGGCCTCTTGGTGATCTCCCGGATGGCCCGGACGGCGTCACCTCGGGAGGCATCCACCAGATGGGTCGCCCCGAAGCGCTTGGCCATCTCCAGCTTCGCCGGGTCGAGATCCACGGCGATCACGGGGTCGGCACCGGTGATGGCCGCCGCGGCCACGGCCGACAAGCCCACGCCCCCGACCCCGAATACCGCGACGCTCTGTCCGGGTCGCACATCGGCCGTGCGGGTCACCGCGCCGGCACCGGTCATGACCGCGCAGCCGATGATGGCGGTCACATCCGTGGGGGCCCAGTCCGGCAGCGGTACTACGTAGGCCTCGTCGGCGATGGTGTGATCGGCCCAGGTGAACACGTTCGTGGTGACCGCCTCGGTGCCGTCGGCGAGAGGAAGCCGGATCGGCTGGGGGGCGCGGCCGCGCAGGGGCTGGCGCGGAATCCAGGTCACCATGACCCTCTCCCCCACCGACGCTCCGGTCACCTGCGAGCCGACGGCGATCACCACGCCCGTCGACTCGTGGCCGAGGACCACGGGACCGGGGCGGGAGCTGTGCATCTGATGGAGCTGGCTGTGGCAGATCCCGCTGGCGAACTGGCGCACCACCACCTGGTGCGGGCCGGGATCGGGGAGCTCCACGGTCTCGATCCGCAGCGGTCCGTCCTCCTGCGGCAGCACGACGACAGCGGCGGTTGTACCCATGAGCTCCCCCTTTGTGTGATGGAAGCACCGCCGATGGTTCCCCCGAGCGGCCGGCCTCCCCGTAGCGTCCAGAATATTGTAGGAGGGCAGGCGCCCGCCAGTGTTTCCCGCCGGACGGGTCGCCGATCCGCTTGACCGGGACACCCGACGCGATATATTCAACGACGGAGCGACGGTCCGCTGAGGGAGCACCCGAGCGTCCGGGGGGAAAGAAGCCACTTGCCGCTCGATGACTACACCAACGGTAGCGGCAGTTGAGCCGCGGCGCGTCGGCCCTCCGCCGGTCCAGGGTCGCCGGACCGAACTACCGGTGGGTGGCTCTGACCAATACGACCATAGGAGTGCTGATGGTCGTGGTCAACGGGTCCATAACCATCATCTCGCTGCCCGACATCTTCCGGGGGATTCACCTCGACCCACTGGCCCCCGGCAACAGCTCCTACTTCCTCTGGGTGCTGATGGGCTTTCTGCTCATCACATCCGTGCTGGTCCTCACCTTCGGGCGGCTCGGCGACATGTACGGCCGGGTCCGGATGTACAACCTGGGGTTCGCCATCTTCACCGTGTTCTCGATCCTCCTGGCGGTGACCTGGCTGAAGGGACCGGCCGGCGCCCTCTGGATCATCCTGATGCGGATCGGCCAGGGGATCGGCGGATCGCTGGAATTCGCCAACTCGACGGCCATACTGACCGACGCCTTCCCCGAGAACAAGCGGGGTTTCGCCCTCGGAGTGAACAGTGTGGCCGCGATAGCCGGCTCTTTCATCGGACTTCTGCTGGGCGGGATCCTGGCACCCATCTCCTGGCGGTTGGTGTTCCTCGTCTCCGTGCCGTTCGGGGTGTTCGGGACGGCGTGGGCCTACCTCAAGCTGGTGGACAACGGCGTGAGAACCCCGGCGTCGATCGACTGGTTCGGCAACGTGACGTTCGCACTCGGCCTCACCGGGCTGCTCACCGGCATCGTGTACGGAATCCAGCCGTACGGTGGCCATTCCATGGGCTGGACCAACCCACTGGTCCTCGGCGCCGTGTTCGGCGGCTTGGGCCTTCTGGCGGTGTTCACATGGGCGGAGACCCGGGTCGCCGACCCCATGTTCCGGCTCCCCCTGTTCCGGATCCGGGCGTTCAGCGCCGGCAACCTCGCCGGCCTCCTGGCCGCCCTGTCGCGCGGCGGTCTGCAGTTCATGCTGATCATCTGGCTGCAGGGCATCTGGCTGCCGCAGCACGGCTACGATTTCGCCGAGACCCCGCTGTGGGCGGGCATATACATGCTGCCGCTCACGTTCGGCTTCCTCGTCGCCGGGCCGGCGTCCGGAGTGCTGTCCGACCGTTACGGAGCGCGACCGTTCGCCACCCTCGGCATGGTGGGCTCGGGCGCCGCCTTCGGGGTTCTCGAGCTCCTACCCGTGGATTTCCCCTATCCGGTGTTCGCGCTGGTCCTGCTCGTCATGGGGCTCACCATGGGGTTGTTCGCGGCACCGAACCGGGCGGCGATCATGAACAGCCTGCCGCCCGATGAGCGCGGCGCCGGTGCCGGTATGACCACCACGTTCCAGAACTCCGCCACGGTCATGTCGATCGGCATCTTCTTCACCGTCATCACCGTGGGCCTGGCGGCCGCCCTCCCCGGTCACCTCGAGGCCGGTCTGACCGCGGCTGGGGTGCCGGCGCACGCCGCCGATCAGATCGCCCGCCTCCCGCCTATCGGTGTGCTCTTCGCCAGCTTCCTCGGGATCAACCCCCTCGGCCACCTGCTGTCCAGCGCGGGCGTCATCAACCAGATGGCTCCCTCCCAGGTGGCCCGCCTGACCGGCCACCAGTACTTCCCCCACCTGATCAGCGCGCCGTTCGGTCAGGGTCTGCACTACGCGTTCGACTTCGCCATCGCCTCTTCGGTGGTCGCGGCGTTGGCCTCGTGGATGCGGGGAGGGAAGTACCTGCACGTCGTCGCCCCGTTGGCCGAAGAGGTCGAGATGGGATGGGTCGACGAGGCGGACATCTCCCTGCCCACTGCCGGGCCGGCCGGCGTCGCGGACCTCGACGCCCTGCGGCTACGCCCGACGGGGGCCGGGGACCCGGTCGACGGCCGGGCGTCGCCCCCGTAAGGGCGGTTTCGGCAGCGACGGCGCCATCAGCCTGGCCGCCCCTCAGCGCCGGACGACCGGCAGCACCAGGCGCGAGGCCTGGTTCGGCCGGTGGTGGACCCGGTTGACGGCCTGGCGGATGTCGGCCATCGACTCCCGGGCGATCACCCCTCCGGTATTGGTGTTGCGGTCGAAGCGGGGGAAGTTGCTGCTGGACACCTCCAGGCGGATCCGGTGGCCGGCGGCGAAGACATTGGCGGTGGCCACCAGGTCAACCCGTATGCGGTACACCTGCTCCGGCTCGAGCGGCCGAGGATCCTCGTAGGAGTCGCGGTAGCGGGCCCTGATGATCCCGTCCGCCACGTTGACCGCTCGGCCGTCGGGGGCCACATCCACCAGCTTGGCCGTGAAGTCGGTGTCCACGGCCGACGAAGAAACGTAGAGCACCGCTTCTACCGGTCCCATGACCTGCACCGGCTGCGCCAGCGGCTCGGTGGTGTAGCAGAGCACGTCGGGCCGCCGCTCCACCGTCCGCTGGTCGCGCGGGCCGGCATTCGCCCCGATGAACAACCCGGGCAGGAAGGTGGCGCCGCCGGTGGTCGGCACCGGATTCCGGGGGTCGTAGAGGTAGACGTCCTCCGGTTCGTCTCCGGGTGCGTCGGTGGAGAGGGAGCCGTCTCCCTGCACCGTGTTGGCCCGCCCCGAGCTGTGCAGGTAGTAGTCCCGGAACTCGGTGCCGGGGACCGGCCAGTCGTCTTCCTGGCGCCATTCGTTGACGCCCATGACGAACAGGCTCACCGGCTTGTCGTCGGCCGCGCCGTTCTCCTCTCCTTTCAGCAACCAGTCGAACCACCGCAGCTGCAGCCCGGTGAGGTCGAAGGCGTCGGTTCCTCCCATCAACCCGAAGGACTCCTCGGGGAACCAGCCGGCGAGGGGGCCGTGGGCCCAGGGGCCGATGACCAACCGCTGGTGGCGCCGGGCGGCCTCCGAGCCGCCGTGGCGCTTCATGCCCTGGTAATTGGCAATGGTCCCGCCGAGGAACAGGTCGTACCATCCCCCCACGTTCAGCGCCGGGGCGGTGATGCGGTCCCAGGACTCCCGGGGAGCCGTCGCCTTCCAGTACCGGTCGTAGGAAGGATGGTCCAACCACTCGTAGTAGTAGGGCGCATAGTCCTTCAACTCCGGCACCTCCGCCAGGGGCAGACGCCGGTACAGGGTGTCGTTGGCGTCAATCGCGGAGACCAGCTCGGCGAACTCCTCGGGCTTGGCGGCACCGGCGCCCATGCGCCGGACGACCTCTCCCAGAGCCAGGGAGGACAGCGTCCAGTGCAGGTTGAACCCCAGCTGGAACGCCCCGCCCTGGTATGCCCAATTGTCGTAGTACTGGTCGGTGGTGACGAACGGGGCGATGGCCCGCAGTGCCGGCGGGGCCTCGGTGGCCGCCGTCCACTGGGTGGCCCCGAAGTAGGAGCCGCCGATCATGCCCACTGCCCCGCTGGACCACGGCTGGGACGCCGCCCACGCCACCGTGTCGGCACCGTCGCGGGCCTCGTCGAAGAACGGGTTGAACTCCCCCTCGGACGCGTACCGGCCGCGCGTGTCCTGGCAGACGATGGCATAGCCGGCCTGCACGCCGCGCATGACATCGAACCCGAAGTTGAGGAGGGAGTTGATCTCCTTGTTGTACGGAAGGCGCATCACCAGCGTGGGCCACGAGCCCGCCGCCTCGGGCCGATAGACGTCGGTCGCCAATCGGACGCCGTCGCGCATGGCGATCTGCAGGCTCTTCTCCACCACGATGTTCATGGCGGCCCCCCTCTCGGTTGTCAGGGAGCGGTCCGCAGCTCCCCGACAACCAGAATATTCAAAAGAGGGGCGGGCACAACCCGGCCGTCAGGACGGCTGGGGGGAGGAGGCCAGCGCCTCGGCCACCTCGGCGTCGTCGAGGCGCCGGAACGCCCGCCGGCCGTTGGTCCGGGCCAGGACCGCCACCTCGAGGTCGGCGGCCACCGGCTCGCGGTCTCCGGTCAGCGCCCGGGCGGCGCGGCGTACGATCTCCTGCAGCGACCAGTCCGGCGAGAAGCCCTCCTGGAGCCGGGCGGAGATCGACTCGGCTTCGCCGCCGAGCACGGTGTAGCGGTCCTCGTCGACCACCGAGCCGTCGTAGAGGATGTGGAACAGCTGGTCGGTCCCGTGCTCGGGGCCCACCTCGGCGACGAGTATCTCCACCTCGAGCGGCTTCAGCTCGTGGGTGAAGACGTTGCCCATGTACTGGGCGTAGAGGTTGGCCAGCGACCGGGCGTCGACGTCCTCGCGGCTGAACTGGTACCCCTTGACGTCGGCGTGCTGGACGCCGGCCCTCCGCAGGGAGTCGAACTCGTTGTAGCGGCCCACCCCGGCGAAGGCGATGCGGTCGTAGATCTCGCTGACCTTGTGCAGGCTCTTGGACTGGTTCTCGGCGCAGATGAGGATGCCGTCGGCGTAGACGGCGGCGACCAGCGGGCGGCCCCGGGCGATGTTCTTCCGGGCGAAGTCCGCCTTGTCCTTCATGAACTGCTCGGGAGCGACGTAGAAGGGCATGCTCATGACAGGCTCTCCCCGCTGCTCACGACGGCCGCGAAGCGCTCGGCCACTTCCTCCGTGGCCAGGTACTCGAAACCCCCGCTGGTGATGGTGGCCACCGTCGGGTAGATGCCCCGCACGGCGTCCGGGCCGCCGGTGGCGGAGTCCTCGTCGGCGGCGTTCCAGAGAGCCCGCACGGCCAGCTCGACCGCCTCGTCGCGGGCCAGATCGGGTCGCCAGCCCAGCTTCACCGTGGTGCGGGCGTCCCGGCCCCCTGAGCCGTCGGCGTGGAAGTCGGTCTCCTCGTACCGACCGCCGGTCGGGTCGTAGGAGTAGATGCGTCCCACCCCCCGGCGCACGTCGAAGCCGGCGAAGAGGGGGACGACCACGAAGCCCTGCATGGCCATGCCCAGGTTGGACCGCACCATCTGCGAAAGCTGGTTGGCCTTGCCCTCCAGGCTCAGGGCCGATCCCTCCACCTTCTCGTAGTGCTCCAGCTGGAGCTGGAACAGCTTCACCATCTCCATGGCCGGGCCGGCGGCGCCGGCGATGGCCACCCCGCTGTGCCGGTCGGCCGGGTGCACCTTGTCCATGGCCCGGTGGGCGATGGACGAACCGGCGGTGGCCCGCCGGTCACCGGCCATCACCACGCCGTCGGCGTAGCGCAGGGCCACGATGGTGGTGCCGTGCCGGATTTCGAACGGCGCGGTCTGGGCGGATCCGGCGATCGGGAGGAAAGGGTCTAGACCGACCCGCCGCAGCACATCGGTGAAGCTGGGTCCCGGCGCCTCGGTCGGGTCGAACATGGGGAGGCTCATAGATGCCGGCACCCTACCCACACCGGGAGGCGGTCGGGACTCTGAGCGGACGAGCGGCCCGACGGGCCGCTCACTCGCCACCCTTCTGGACGTAGCTACGGACGAACTCCTCGGCGTTCTCCTCGAGGACCTCGTCGATCTCGTCGAGGAGATCGTCGAGCTCGGCCTTGAGCTCCTCGCCCTTCTTGTTGGTCGTCGGGACCTCTTCGACCGCGGCTTCCTCGCTGCGAGCCGGCGCCGACTTCTTGATCTGTTCTCGCTCTGCCATTTCTTGTGCCTCTTCCTTTACGAGCCCAGGCGCTCGAGCAGTTCGGCTGGACTGGACACGCTAGTCAGCAATTCTTCGACATGGGCCCGGGTACCTCTTAGCGGCTCCATCATGGGGACTCGCCGCAGGGGGTCGCCTCCGAGATCGAAGACCAGCGAGTCCCAGTTGGCGGCGGCGATGGCCGACGCCCACCGTTGCAGGCACTTGCCCCGGAAATAGGCCCGGGTGCTCTCGGGCGGCTCGGTGACGGCCCGGCGCACCTCGTCGGGGTCCAGGAGCCGCTCCATGCCCAGCCGGGCGGACAGCGACCGGGCCGGATTGACATCGTGGTACTGGAGATCCATGGCCGCCAGCTTGGGGTCCTGCCAGGAGAGCCCGTGGCGCTCCCGGTAGGCGTTCACCAGCCGGTACTTGGCCACCCAGTCGAGTTGGTTGGCGAGGGACATGGGGTCGGACTCCAGGGCGCTGAGAGTGGATTCCCAGCGCCGCAGGATGTCATACCCCACCTTCTCGCCACCGATCGCCTCAAAGCCCACGTCCTCGGTGTACTTCTTGGCCAGGTCGAGGTGCTCCCACTGGATCTCCAGAGCGGTCATGGTGCGCCCGTCGGCCATCTCGAGCGGTTCCCGCAGGTCCAGGTCGTACGACACCCGGCGCATGGCGGCCACCGGGGCCTGCATCGCGAAGTCCCGGTTGGCGCGGGCGAACCAGTCGTCCTCGATCATGGCCAGCACCAGGGCGGTGGTCCCGACCTTCAAGAAGTTGGCGACCTCGGACATGTTGGCGTCGCCGACGATGACGTGCAGCCGGCGGTACTTGTGGGCGTCGCAGTGCGGCTCGTCGCGGGTGTTGACGATGGGCCGCTTGAGCGTCGTCTCGAGGCCCACCTCCTCCTCGAAGAAGTCGGCCCGCTGGGTGATCTGGAACTTGACGTCGTGGCGCGACCCGGAGGGGGCCTCGGAGCCCACCTTGCCGGCCCCCGTGAAGATCTGGCGGGACACGAAGTGCGGCATGACGTGGCTGACAATCCGGGAAAAAGGTACGGCCCGGTCCATCAGGTAGTTCTCGTGGGTGCCGTAGGAGTTGCCCTTGCCGTCGGAGTTGTTCTTCAACACCACCAGGCTCTGGCCGGGCGGAAGCGCCCGGCTGGCCGCCTGGATGGAGTCGGCCAGGATCAGCTCCCCCGCCTTGTCGTAGCGGATGGCCTCGTAGACATTGGCGCACTCGGGGGTGGAGTACTCGGGGTGGGCGTGGTCGACGTAGTAGCGGGCGCCGTTGGTCAGCACCGCGTTCACCAGGTGGGTCTCGACCTCGGGGGGCATGGATCCCTCCCGGGCGAAGCCCCGGGCGTCGCGTCCGGGGGATTCGTCCTCGAAGTCCCACCCGACCTTGCGGTTCAGCTCGGCCACGTAGGCGTTGATCAACGTGGAGGAGGCGGCGATGGGATTGGGGTCCGCGGAACCGCGGATGATGATCCCGTACTCGGTCTCCATACCGAGCACCTTCACGATGGCCACGACGTGCTCCTGGAGTCGGGGTGCTCCCGGACGAGGGCCGCGCCGGGAGGCGTCTCCCCCGAAAACAACAACGACGTGGTCGGCTGATGCAGCACCGAGCCGACCTTATCCTTGTCCGGGGGGGTAGCGGGTGACTCGGAGGGACTAGAGATACTGACCCGTCGTGACCCGCTCGATGGACCGCCCACCGGTGGTCTCGTCCCCTTGGGACATGATCGTACGGATGTAGACGATCCGCTCGCCCTTCTTGCCGGAGATCTTCGCCCAGTCGTCGGGGTTGGTGGTGTTGGGCAGGTCCTCGTGCTCCTTGTACTCCTGGCGGATCGAGTCGAGCAGGTCCTGGGTGCAGATGCCGGGGCTGTCCCCGGCGATCACCCGCTTGATCGCCAGCTTCTTGGCCCGGCGGACGATGTTCTCGATCATGGCCCCGGACGCGAAGTCCTTGTAGTACATGATCTCCTTGTCACCGTTCTGGTAGGTGACCTCGAGGAACTGGTTGTTCTCGTCGTCGCGGTACATCTCGGCGACGGTCCGTTCGATCATCACCTGGACGGCCTTGTCGCGGTCACCGCCGCCCAGTTCGGCGACCTCGCCGGCGTCGAGGGGCAGGTCGGGGGTCAGGTAGCGGGCGAAGATCTGCTGCGCGGCGTCCTTGTCGGGGCGTTCGATCTTGATCTTCACGTCGAGGCGGCCGGGCCGCAGGATGGCCGGGTCGATCAGGTCCTCCCGGTTGGAGGCCCCGATGACGATCACGTTGCGCAGGGTCTCGACGCCGTCGATCTCGGCCAGCAGCTGCGGGACGATCGTCGACTCCATGTCCGAGCTGATCCCGGTCCCCCGGGTGCGGAACAGCGAGTCCATCTCGTCGAAGAAGACGATGACGGGCACGCCCTCCTCGCTCTTCTCCCGGGCCCGCTGGAACACCAGCCGGATCTGGCGCTCGGTCTCACCGACGTACTTGTTGAGCAGCTCCGGACCCTTGATGTTCAAGAAGTAGCTCCGGGCCGCCTTGTCCCCTGTGGCCTCGGAGACCTTCTTGGCCAGGGAGTTGGCGACCGCCTTGGCGATGAGGGTCTTCCCGCACCCGGGGGGGCCGTAGAGGAGGATGCCCTTGGGGGCGGGCAGCTTGTGCTCGACGAAGAGGTCACGGTGGAGGAAGGGCAGCTCGACGGCGTCGGTGATGGCCTCGATCTGGTTGTCGAGGCCGCCGACGTCGGCGTAGGAGATGTCGGGGACCTCCTCGAGGACCAGCTCCTCCACCTCGGGCCGGGGCAGCTTCTCGAGGAGCAGCCCGGTGCGGGAGTCCATGAGCAGCGAGTCGCCGGCCCGCAGCCGGACGCCCTCGAGGCTGTCGGCCAGCTCCACCACCCGCTCCTCGTCGGCGCGGCCCACGATCACGGCCCGGCCGTCGTCGAGCAGCTCCTTCAGGGTCACGATCTCCCCCGACTTCTCGCCGGAACGGGCGAGCACCACGTTCAGCGATTCGTTGAGAACCACCTCGGCGCCGCGGCGCAGATCGCTGCTCTCCCCGGCCAGCTCCGGGTGAAGGGCGACGCGCATCTTGCGCCCTCCGGAGAAGACGTCCACCGTGCCGTCGTCATTGCGGCCGAGGAAGGTGCCGTACGCCGACGGTGGCTGCGTCAGCTTGTCGACCTCCTCGCGCAGAGCGGCGATGTGCTCGCGCGCTTCACGCAGAGTGAAGGTCAGGCGCTCGTTCTGCGAGATCGCCTGCTGGAGCTGCCCCTTGGTCTCGAGGAGCTTCTCCTCGAGCGTGCGGACCCGCTTGGGGCCCTCCTGCATCCGGCGGCGGAGGGCCATGAGCTCGTCCTCGAGGGCGCTGGCGTGCGCCCGCAGATCCGCCAGCTCGCTGGCCGGGTCCCGGTCTTCGAGTTCACCGTCGAATGGAGAGTTGCTCAAGGGGCACCTCACAGTCAGATTGCCGTCCACCGCTTCGGGCACGGACGTGGGCAGTCTCCGCTTCAGCGGCGACCAATGGGGTGGAACTTACCCCCTACCCCGCCGTACCTGCAGACCAATCCCCGGAAGGTCGCGAGGTGATTTTCACAGCGGTGGTCGCGATAATTGACAGCGTTTCCCGGCCATCGGTACCGTCGGGCGATAGGATTGAGTCGAACTGACAACTGTCGAATGCGAGGCGAGTCACAGCGATGAAGGTTTGGATCGACCAGGATCTCTGCACCGGAGACGGTCTCTGCGAGGAGATCGCCCCTGCAGTCTTCACGCTTCTCGACGACGGGCTCTCCTACGTCAAGGAGGGTGACAAGGTGTTCGACAACCCCGGCGGCCACGAGGGCCTGGCCGTCGTGCCCGACGGCATGGAGGACGCCACCCGCGAGGCGGCCGAGGAGTGCCCCGGGGAGTGCATCTTCATCGAGGAGTAGCCTGCCTCACCCACCGGTGAGGCAGGGACCGGTGGAGGTGTGGGCGGCCCTCGGCTCGGCCAGAGCCGCCCTGAGCTCGCTGGTGCCGAGGGCGTAGGAAGTGTTGGGCTGATTGGCGGAGATGGCGAACGCCACCCCGACCACCTGCCCGGACGTGTCCACCAGCGCGCCCCCGGAGTCGCCGTGGGCCAGAGCCGAGGCCAGGACGAGCACGTCCCGGCGGGTGGTGTGGGCGTCGTAGAGGTCCCTGCCCACCGCCTCCTCCTCCTGGGCGATCCGGGCCGGGGTCACCGCGATCCGGTCCTGACCGTTCGGGTGGCCGAAGACGGCTCCCGTTTCGCCGACCTTGGGAGCGGCCAGGGGCAGGGGGTTCTCCCCCAACGACCGCACCGCCAGCAGCGCCAGGTCCCGGCGGGGGTCGAACATGACCACGTCGGCGGGCAGGCTACGGCCGCTGGGTAGCAGCACCGACGTCTGGCCCACCGGCTCGCCGGCCACCACGTGGGCGTTGGTCACGACCAGGTCGGGGGCCACGGCGAAGCCGCTGCCCTCGTATATCCGGTTGCACGCCTGGCCCTCGACCTTCACGGTGGAGTTGAGCACGGAGGCGGTCAGGGTGGAGGTGAGGGGGCTGTTGGCCGGCGGGGGCCCCGACGCGATCCCGGGCTGGAGGACGGCGAAGACCTCCGGGGCGTCGTTGCCCACCAGCCGGCGCAGCACCTGCAGGGCGGAGGGCGGAGTGGGCAGATCCCGGGACACCCACCGCGAGATGGCCGAGCCGGACACGGCCCGGGCCGGCCATCCCGGCACCGCGGCCAGCGACGGGATGAGCAGCCACAGAACCGCCCCGATGCCGGCCACGCCCACCACCGCCCCGATGGCGCGGTCCACCAGGCGCACCGGCCCCAACGGCAGGACGTGGTGCAGGCGGGAGCCGACCAGCAGGCCCAGGGCCTGGCCCACCATGGCCCCGCCGACCAGGACCACCACCGCCACCACCACCAGGGTCCCCGGCGATGACTGGTGCAGGTCGTTGACGATGGTGGGCAGGAAGCGCACCGCCACGTAGAACCCGACGGCCAGGCCCAGCCAGGAGATCACCCGCCCCACGAAACCCATTCGGTACCCGCCGACGGCGGCGACGAGGGCCGCTGCCGCGACGACCAGGTCCAGGGCGTCCACCTAGGCCGGCCCGTCCACGGGCGGATCCGACGCCATCCCGGCGGAAGGCGGCGCGCCGGCCTCGAGCAGCGGCTCGGCAGTGGCCGGTGCCGGCGATCCGGCCACCAGCAGCCGGGCGGCGGTGAGGAACCCGGTGTGGGCGACCATCCGGTGGTCGGGGCGGACCGACTGCCCCTCGACGTGCCAGGTGCGCTGCAGCACCTCCAGCGTCTCGGCCATCCCGAAGCCGCTGCGGTCGAGGGCGTCACGAAGCGTCGAGACCTGCCCGATGGTCGGCAGGTAGGAGACCAGGATCCCCCCCGGCCGCAGGGCCTGCTCGGCCGCCTTGACCACCCGCCACGGCTCCGGCAGGTCGAGCACCATTCGGTCGAATCCGCTCTCGTCGATGCCCTCGTAGGCGTCGCGCACCGAGACGTGGTACCGCTCGAGGGCCTCGGGACCGAGGAAGCCGGCCACGTTGGCCCTGGCCCGGGTGGCGAAGTCCTCCCGTAGCTCGTAGCCGGTGATCTCCGCGCCGGCCCGCAGCAGGGCCATCGACAGGGCCCCGGAGCCCAGGCCGGACTCGAACACCCGGGCGCCGGGGAAGATGTCGGCCAGGATCAGGATGGGCCCCAGATCCTTGGGGTAGATGACCTGCGCCCCCCGGGGCATCTTGAGCACCACCTCCGCCAGGGTGGGCCGGACCGCCACGTATCGGGCCCCCCGGGAGGACCGCACCGTGACCCCCTCCTCGGCGCCGATCAGCTCGGCGTGGGCGACCGGGCCGGAATGGGTGTGGAACTCGCCGCCCTCGGCCAGGGACACCAGGTACCGGCGGCCCTTGGAGTCGAACAGGAGGATCCGCTCACCCGCGGTGAAGGGGCGGCTCACCGGGAGGTGGCGCGCTCGACGAGCTTGCAGAAGGCGCACACCTCGGCGACGGTGGGCGACCCGCAGCCCGGGCAGGGGTGCAGGTCCTCCCTCTCGGCGGTGGCGGTCCCCTGCACGAGCGGCGATATCCGGTCGAGGAAGCCGAACAGGAACGCCGCCTTGGAGCCGGGCGACGTGGCCTCGATGTCGTTCAGGGCGTTCTTGTAGCCGAGGTGGCGGTTGCCCTCGGCCATGGGGCACTCCTCGACTATGTAGTCGATGCCCTCGAGCACGCAGTAGGCGGCCATCTCCCGCTCCCCGAGCCGGACGAGGGGCTTCACCTTGCGCACGAAGCCGTCCCCGCCCGGAAGCACCGGATGCTGCCGGCCGAGGTAGCCCAGGTCCCAGCGCAGGACGTTGCCGAACAGCACCGCCGCCTCGTCGTCGAGGTTGTGCCCGGTGGCCACGACGTCGTAGCCGCCGTCGAGCGCCGCCGAGTTGAACAGGTGGCGCTTGGACAGCCCGCAGGCCGAGCACGGCGCCCGGCGGGCGGCGGCCGAGCCGGTGGGGATGTCGTAGCCGAACGTGGCCGGCAGGTCCACCTCCAGAAGCTGCGCCGAGCGGGACGCCGCGAAGTTGCGGGCGCAGCGCCCGGACTCGTCGCTGTAGCTGCCTATGCCCAGGCCCAGGTAGAGGCCGTCGGCCCGGTAGCCGAGTCGCAGCAGCAGGTCCCATAGGGCCAGGGAGTCCTTGCCGCCGGAGACGGCCACCAGGATCCGGTCCTCCGGGCCGAACATCCGGTACGCCTCGACAGCCCGCTCCACCTGGTCGGTGCAGTGCTTGACGAAGCAGGGGTGGCAGAAACCGGCGTTGTGCCGGCGGATGTCGATGACCGCCGGTTCCCGGCAGACCCGGCACTTCACAGGGCACCCCCTGAGA
>JAKAXG010000609.1 GCA_021827225.1 Actinomycetes bacterium
GTCGGCGCGGTCGTGTCCACCGGGGCGGTGGTGGCCGGGATGCTGGACGCTGGGACACTGGACGGGGCCACCGTGGACGCCGGGACGGTGGTGGCCGTGGTGGCGGTGGTGGCCGGGCCCCCGGCGGCGTGGCGGGCGGCGCTGCCGCCGCAGCCGGCCAGGAGGGCGCCGGCCGACACCACGGCTCCGGCCGCGACGGTCAGGCGGATTCTCGGGTGGGCCATCGGTCGAGGCTACAGGCGACTACGGGACGAACACCGGGCGGATGCAGCCGTCCTGCTTGTCCTTGAACATCCGGTAGCCGTCGACGGCATCGGCCAGCGGCATGCGGTGGGTGGCCAGGGCGGCGGTGTCCAGTTCCCCCCGAGCGACGTACTCCAGCAGCCGCGGGACGTAACGCTGACCGTGCTGCTGGGCGCTGCGGACGGTCAGCCCTTTGTTCATGATCACCCCCATGGGGAACTTGTCGACCACCCCGAACACCCCCAGCACCGAGAGGGTGCCGCCCTTGCGGCACGCCACCGCCGCCTGGCGCAGCGACTGGGCCCGGTCGGTGTGGAGCCGCAGCGCCTGCTTGACCCGGTCGTACACGTAGTCTACCCCGGCGCCGGCAGCCTCCATACCCACGGCCTCGATGCAGGCGTCGGGGCCCCGGCCACCGGTCATCTCCAGCAGCCGCTCCACCACGCTGCCCGCGGCCGAGAAGTCTATGGTCTCGGCCCCGAAGCGCTCGGCCAGCCGCAGCCGCTCGGGCAGGCGGTCGATGGCGATGACCCGGCCGGCGCCGAGCAGGAAGGCGCTGCGCTGGGCCATCAGCCCCACCGCCCCGCAGCCCCAGACGGCTACGGTCTCCCCGCCGGCCAGCCCGCACAGGTCAGCGCCCATGAACCCGGTGGGGGCGGCGTCGGAGCAGAACACGGCCTGCTCGTCGGTGACGCCGTCGGGGACGGCGAAGCAGTCGTTGTCGGCGAAGGGGACGCGGATGTACTCGGCGTGCGACCCGGCGTAGCCGCCGAAGGCCTGGGTGTAGCCGTAGATGCCGGCGGTGGCCGCCCCGAACTCGGGGAGCTGCAGGTCCGGGTGGGGGTTGGTGTTGTCGCACAGCGACCACTGGTCGTGCCGGCAGTAGGTGCACTGGCCGCACCCGATGAACGACGGGACCACCACCCGCTGCCCCTTGTCCACCCGCTCGACCGCGGCGCCGACCTCCACCACCTCCCCCATGAACTCGTGGCCGATGACGTCGCCCGGCGACATGGTGGGGATGTAGCCGTCGAGCAGGTGCAGGTCCGACCCGCAGGCGCTGGACATGGTCACTTTCAAGATGACGTCGTGGGGGTTGACGATGGTGGGGTCGGCGACGGTCTCGACGACCAGGTCGTTGACGCCGTTCCAGCACAGGGCGCGCATGATCGCTTCGGTCTCCTTGTCTTCTCCGGGGGGTCTTCTGCGGGGGGTCAGTCGCCGTATGGGTCGGGGGTGGACCGGCCGGCCGGGTTGACCGCCAGGCTGGGCGCCTCGCCGGTCTCCATGAGGCTCTTGGCCCGGTGGAGGGCCCGGATGGCGATGACGCCGGCGTTGTCGGCGTAGCGGGGCCGGCCGCCGTCGGCGGGGCGCTCGAGGTGGACCTCCATGGTGACCTCGGTGGAGCCGCCCGGCCCCTCCCGGAGGCGGGCCTCGGCCCGGCCCCGGCTGCCGATGGCCCAGCGCAGGTCGCCCGACCCGGCGCCGGCGTCGACCCGGGCCGCCTGGCCGGTGACGAACAGGTCGGCCACGTTGGCCTGCTCGGCCAGGAAGGCCCGGACCAGGTCCGGGGGCCGCTCGACGGTCAGGGACCGCCGGGCGTCGAGGAGATCGCGCACCGGGGAGCCCAGGATGCCGAGCCCCGCCCGGTCGATCACCGTGCGGGCCCGACCGACGGCGCCGCGCAGGAGGGTGTCTGTCATGGTCATCGTCGGGGTGCTACCCCCCGCCGGGTGGGCTACTCCTGCGCCGGCCGGCTCGACGGCGTGGTTCGGGGCCCTTCCCGGGGGTAGCAACGCCGGCGGCGGCTCTTCCGAGCCGGGCGCCGGTTGAGCAGCAGCCGGCCGGGCCGGGAGGTGCATGCGGAGAAGGAGCAGCCTCGATGGCGTCTGAACGGCCCTTGGCGGTGGTGACCGGAGCGTCCAGCGGGATCGGTCTGGAACTGGCCCGCGCGGGTGCTCACCGACATGGCGGCCGGCGCTCAACCTGGCCATGCGGTCGGTGGCCCCGGCCCTGGCGTGCGGCAACGCGGTGATCCTGAAGCCGTCCTCGGAGACGGCCGTCAGCGCCGGTGTGTCCATCGCCCGGCTCTTCCATGAGGCCGGCCTGCCCGCCGGGGTGCTGCACCTGCTGCCGGGCCGGGGATCCGAGCTCGGGACGGCCTTCGCCGACGACCCCAACGTCGACATGATCTCCTTCACCGGCTCTACGCCCGTCGGCCGGAGCCTCAGCGAGGCGGCCGGGCGGAACCTCATCCGCATGGTCGCCGAGCTCGGCGGCAACAACCCCTTCGTGGTGCTCGACGACGCCGATGTGGAAAAAGCGGCTGCCGCCGGCGCCTACGGTTCGTTCACCCACCAGGGCCAGATCTGCATGGCCACCGGCCGCCACCTCGTCGCCGAGGCCATCGCCGACCGCTACGTCGAGGCGCTCGCCGCCATCGCCGACAAGATGACCGTCGGCGACCCGACCACCGACGTCGACATGGGACCGATCATCAACCGGTCCCAGCTGGACAACATCGTCGACATCGTCTAGCGCACCCGCCGGGCCGGCGGGCGGGTGGTGAGCGGCGGGGAGGCAGAAGGGCTGATGCTGCGCCCCACGGTCATCGCCGGGGTCAGCGCGGACATGGCCGCCTACGAGGAGGAGATCTTCGGACCGGTGGCCGCGGTGACGGTGTTCTCCGACGACGCCGAGGCGGTGCGCCTGGCCAGCTCCACCCCCTTCGGGCTGGTCGCCGGCCTGCATTCCGGCTCCGAGCTGCGGGCCCGGGAGGTGGCCGGCCGGCTCGACGCCGGGATGGTCCACGTCAACGACCAGACCGTCAACGACGAGGTCGTGGCCCCCTTCGGCGGGAGGGGGGACTCCGGCATGGGCGGCTTCGGGACGTTGACCAACCTGGAGCAGTTCACCCGGTGGCAGTGGGTCACCTACCACCGGGACCAGGCCCCTCCACCCGGCTGAACTCCCCGCCCGCTTGGTAGCGTCGCGCCGAGCGAGGGGGTCGGGGCATGAAAGAGATCGCCGGTAGGCGCATGACCGCGGAGATAGACGGGGACTTCGTCGTGTTCCTGATCGGGGCCCGCCTCAACGACAGGCGGCACCCGCTGCGGACCCTGATGGACCTGGGCGGCAGGAGGGGCATGCGCCACATGCTCGACTACCTGGTGGCCAGACCGGAGAAGGGCCTGCTGGCCTACCAGATGGGGCTACCGGTGATCGTCCAGTACTGGCGGTCCTTCGAGCACCTCGAGGCGTTCGCCAAGGACCGTGACGATCCCCACCTGGAGGTGTGGCGCAACTACTGGCGCCGGGTGGGCCGCAGCGACCGGTCCGGGATCTGGCACGAGACGTTCCTGGTCCGCGCCGGCGAGTAC
>JAKAXG010000610.1 GCA_021827225.1 Actinomycetes bacterium
ACCAGCCCGCCGGGCCGGAGCACCCGCCGGAGCTCGGCCAGGGCGGCCGGCTGGTCGAAGAAATGGAAGGCGTGGGAGGAGACCACGGCGTCCAGGGAGCGGTCGGGCAGGGGGAGCGTTTCAGAGGCGCAGCGGACCCACCCGACCCGCTCGGAGCGAACCCGGGCCACCTCCAACATGCCCTCCGACAGGTCGCAGCCGACGACCGCCTCCGGGTGGAGGGTGCCGGCGATCCGGGCGGCGAGGATCCCGGTGCCGCAGCCCACGTCGGCGACGCGCGAAGCCGCGCCCCGGCGGAGCTCGGCGAGGATCTCGTCCTGCGCCGGCCGGTAGACAACGGCCTGCAGCAGGGCGGTGTCGTAGACGCGCGACACACGGTCGAACAGCCGGGTGACGGCGGTCGCCCGGAGGCTGGGTCGGTGCTCGGTGGCCGTGAGCTCACGCTACCGCTCCCCTACGGGCCCGGTCTGCCGGTAGCCTGGCGCCCGGGACTTTCTGCCCTTGGCGGGCGGGCGCCCAGCACCCACACTCGGGCAGAGGTGCGGACCGGCACGGGAGGCCCAATTGCCCTTCGAACCGTCAACCGATCCGGGAGCGGCCCCGCCGGCGCCGTCCGGGCATCGTCTGGCGTCCCACACCGCCGACTGCTTCATCGAGGCGTGGGGACCGGATCAGGCGACCTGCACCGAAGAAGCGCTGGCGGCGCTGGTGGAGGTGTTCGCCTCGGTCGACGACGCCCCGGTCACGCGGGTCCTGCCGCTGGGCACCGACGCCGGCCAGCCGGAGGACATGCTGGTGGCCCTGCTCGAAGATGTGATCTACACGGTGGAGGTCCTGGCCGTGGTGCCGGTGCGGTTCCACCTGGCCGGCACCGAGGACGGCGGCTTGGCCGGCGAGATGGAGGTCGTGCCGGTGGAGCAGGTGGTGGCCACGGGGCCGGCCCCCAAAGCGGTTTCGTACCACCGGCTGAGCATGGAACTCCGGGAGGGACGCTGGCAGTGCCAGGCGCTGATCGACGTGTAGCCGGCCGCTCGGCGAAGGGCGGGACCCATCCGGGGGCCGGCGGGGCGCCTCCGGTGGCCGGCGCGCCGCGCCTGGCGGCCGCACCCGGCCGGCCGGACACGTGGCGCCTGGAGCGGGCCGGCGACATGCGGGTGCCGGGCATCGTCTTCGCCTCGGAGACGCTGGCCGCGTCGCTGGAGAGCGAAGCCCTGCGACAGGTGGCCAACGTGGCCACGCTGCCGGGGATCGTGGAGGCCTCCTACGCCATGCCCGACGTGCACTGGGGTTACGGGTTTCCCATCGGCGGGGTGGCGGCCACCGACGTGGCCGACGGCGGGGTGGTGTCGCCCGGAGGCGTCGGCTTCGACATCTCCTGCGGGGTGCGGCTGATGACCTCGCCGCTGTCGGTGGGGCAGGTGCGACCGGTGCTCGACGAGCTGATGGGGGCGCTGGACCGGGCCATCCCCCGGGGAACGGGCCGGGGCGGGGTCTGGCAGCTGGACCGTCCCTCCGACCTCGACGCCGTCCTGCGCCATGGGGTCCGCGCCGCCGTGGAGGCCGGCCTGGGCGACGAACCGGATCTGGCCCACTGCGAGGACGAAGGCCTGCTTCCCACCGCCGATCCCGGTCATGTCAGCGAGCGGGCCCGGGAGCGGGGGCTGGCCCAGGTCGGCAGCCTCGGGTCGGGGAACCACTTCCTCGAGTTGCAGGTCGTCGAGCGGATCTTCGATCCGGCCACGGCCGGCCGGTTCGGACTGGTGGAGGGTCAGCTCTGCGTGATGATCCACTGCGGTTCTCGCGGCCTGGGCCACCAGGTGTGCTCTGACCACGTCCGGGTGATGCGGTCGGCCATGCCCAGATACGGCATATCCGTGCCGGACGCCCAGTTGGCGTGCGCCCCGGTGCGGTCCCCGGAGGGCGGCGCCTACATGTCCGCCATGGCGGCGGCGGCCAACTACGGCCGGGCCAACCGTCAGGCGTTGTCGGCCACCGTCCGCCGGGTTTTCCGGGCGGTGACCGGTACCGCCGACCTGCCGCTGCTCTACGACGTCTCGCACAACCTGGCCAAGCTGGAGCACCACCTCGTCGACGGCCGCAGCCGGCTGCTGTGCGTGCACCGCAAGGGGGCCACCCTGGCCCTCCCGCCAGGCGACCCCGGCCTGCCCCCCGACCTGCGCCCGGCCGGGCAGCCGGTGCTCATCCCCGGATCCATGGGCACGGCGTCGTACGTGCTGGCCGGCGTCGACCCCGGCGGGGCCTTCCACTCGACCTGCCACGGGGCCGGCCGCACCCTCAGCCGGCACGCCGCCCTCCGCCAGGTCAGCGGACCGGAGCTGCGCCGGGAGCTCGAGGCGGCCGGCATCGCCGTGCGGGCTTCGTCCCTGCGGGCGCTGGCGGAGGAGGCCCCGGCGGCCTACAAGGACGTGGACGAGGTGGTGGCCAGCTGCGAGCGGGCCGGGCTGGCCCGCTCGGTGGCCCGGCTGCGTCCGGTGGGGGTGGTCAAGGGCTGAGCGAGGCTGATCGGTGCGGGTTGACCGCCAGGGGTGGGGCCGGACCCGCACCGGTAATGTCACATTGTGCGATTCACAACCGAGGTGACGCTGACCGGACCGCTCCGCCGCCCGGCTCAGATGCTGGCGGAACAGGAGTACGACGGTCACAGCAGCGTCCATGACGATGCCACCGCCGCCTCTCTGGGGTTGGCCGGCGCGCCGATCGAAGCGCCCACCCACTTCAGCCAGTTCGACCCCCTCGCCTTCCTGCTGTGGGACCGGGCCTGGTTCGAGCGGGGCTGCATCAGCAGCCACTTCCGGACGATGGTGGTCGAGGGAGAGGAGGTGCAGGCCACCCTGACGACGGTGGGCGACACCGCGGCGCGGATCGAGGCGCACAAGGCCGACGGCACCCCGGTGCTGGCGGGGACGGCGTCGGTGGGTCCCGGCTACGGCCGCACCGAGCTGGAGGAGCGGCTCGGGGCCCTCGGGGACCCTGGCGAGCTGTTCGTCATCGACCGCCTGGAGGTCGGGATGCGCCAGGAGGCCGGCCTGGTCTCGGTCGACGAGGAGGAACGGAACGGCCCCGGCTACCCGTTCTCCCTGGCCGAGAAGCTGGCCCGCATCACCGAACCCCACCCCTGGTACACGCCCGAGGGCGGGGCTCGGTCACCCTGGGGGCGCGCCGTGCTGCCGATGGAGATGATCAGCGTCCTCGCCAACAAGCGGGGGGCGGAATGGCCCGTCCGCCACCCGTCCCTGGGGCTGTTCCTGGACCTGGAGATCCGGCTGGTGGAAGGGCCGGTCTTCGTCGGCAAGGAGTACTCGCTCAGCCGGGAGATCGTCGGGTTGGGCCAGAGCCGGCGCACCGAGTCCTACTGGACCCGCACCACCCTGACCGACCCCGAGACCGGCCGGGCGGCCGCCCAGGTGCTGTTGCACAGCGGGGTCTTCAAGGAGTCTTTCCCCGACTACCCGGCCGACCGGCTGCGCTGACCGGCGGGGCCGACGCCTACCCGGGGGCGGGCGGCAGCCGCCGGTCGGGGACGGGTGGAATCGGGGCTGCTTGCCGGCGTTTCCATCTTTTTCATGATATTTCGTGCTAGGAATTCTGGACCCTTCCAGC
>JAKAXG010000611.1 GCA_021827225.1 Actinomycetes bacterium
GATCAGGAGACCCGGGGTCTTCCTCCTGGACGAACCGCTCTCGAACCTCGATGCCAGCCTCCGGGACCGCATGCGGATGGAGCTCGCCCGCATCCACGAGCAGTTCCCGGTGACCACGGTCTACGTGACCCACGACCAGAGCGAAGCCCTGACGCTGGCCGACCGGATCGTCGTCATGCACCAGGGCAGGATCCGCCAGGCGGCCACCCCGAGCGAGATCTACGACCACCCGGCTGACACCTTCGTCGCCGGCTTCATCGGTTCGCCGGGTATGAATCTGTGGCCCCTCGCGGCGTCCGACGGAGGTGACCCGCCCGCCATCCGTCCCGGCATACGCATCCCGGGACCAACGGGTGGATGGCAGCCGCCGGGCGGTCTGACACTGGGGGTGCGCCCGGAGCACCTGGATCTGGTGGCGGAGACGGACCGGGACAAGGTGGTGGTGCCGTGCGAGGTCGGCTACGTCGAGAACCTCGGCAGCCACCTGGTCGTGCACGCGTCGATGGGTCCCGGCGAGGCGGGGGAGGTGATCGCCCACCTCGACACGGGCGTCCGGATCACGCGCGGGGACCGGGTCTGGTTGGGGGCGGACCCCGGGCGGTCCCACCTCTTCGACGCCGGCACCGGGGAACGCCTCGGGACGCTCGCCGACCGGGAACCCGTCGTGGTCAGGGCATGAGCACCGCAACCCCTCCCGAGACGCTCCGCTTGGTGGGCCTCCCAGCAGCGGAAGCCCCGGTCGGCCCGGCGTTCCGCCGCCTCAGGCGGCTGAAGGACAGGTTGGTGGCCTACGGGCTGATGTTCCCGGCGATTGCGGTCTTCGTCGTCTTCTTCTACGTGCCGGCCGCGTACCTGGCCTACATCTCGTTCTTCCACTGGGGTGTCCTCACCTCCGCTACGAAATTCGTCGGCCTGGAGAACTTCCGCCGCCTGATCGCCCAGCCGCTCTTCCTGCGGTCGCTGGAGACGACCGCCTATTACACGGTGGTGATGATCCCCGCCACCGTTCTGCTGGCGCTCGGCATCGCCCTCATACTGCGCGAGGCGGTCACCTCCCGGCGGGGAGGGGTGTGGCGGTCGGCGGTCTTCCTGCCCCACGTCACCCCGGTGGTGGCCACCTCGATCATCTGGGTGTGGATCTTCAACCCGCAGTTCGGCCTGGCCAACTTCGCGCTCGGGCTGTTCCACCTGCCGGCCCTCGGCTGGTTGGGGACGACCCAGTGGGCCCTTCCCGCGGTGATGATCGACAGCCTCTGGCACTCACTGGGCCTGTACGTGATCATCTTCCTCGCCGGCCTGGCCAATGTGCCGCGGGAACTGGTGGAGGTGGCCCAACTCGACGGAGCCGGCCGCCGGCGCATCTTCCGGCGGATCATCTGGCCGCTGCTGTCGCCCACCACGTTCTTCGTCGTCATCCTCGCCACCGTCAACAACTGGCAGGCCTTCTCGCAGATCTATGCCATGACCGGTGGCCCTCACGGCGGTGCCGGTGGCCCGGCCTTCTCGACGACGACCGACGCGCTGCTCGTCTACCAGACGGCGTTCGTCTACGGCCACTACAGCCTGGCCGCGGCCATGGCCCTCGTGCTGTTCGTCATCATCCTCCTACTGACGCTGGTGCAAAAATGGATCTCCAACCGGCTGGTGTTCTACCGGTGACCGCCGTGAAGCCCAGGGGCCGGGCGCGCCGGTCCTGGCGGCGGCTGCCCTGGGTCCTGCGCTGGGTGGCGGTCGTCGGCATCGCCGTGCTCTTCTCCTTCCCGCTGTACTGGGTGGTGGTCACCGCCTTCAACAGCCATGGAGGGGTGTACTCGCTCCCGCCGCACTTCGTGCCGTCGTTCCACACCGGGGCGTTCCTCGCGGTGGTGGGCCACACCAACTGGATCCGCTACATGCTCAACACCGTGTTCATCGCCGGCAGCACGGTCGCCCTGGTCATCCTCACCTCCGCCACGGCCGGCTACGCCCTCGCCGAGCTGAGCTTCAAGGGGAGCGGGTTCTTCTTCTTCCTGATCCTCGCCGTGATCATGCTTCCCGCCCAGGCGCTGCTGATACCCCAGTACGCGGTGGCGCTGCACCTCCACCTCCTCAACTCCTACGCCGTGCAGATCATCCCGTTCGCGGCCAGCACTTTCGGGGTCATCCTGTTCCGGCAGTTCTTCAAGGGCCTGCCGAGGGCGTACTGGGAGGCGGCCCGGTTGGAGGGGGTGGGTCATCTCCGATACATCTGGCGGGTGGCGCTGCCGCTGGCCCGCCCTGCGGTGGTCACGGTCGCCCTGCTCACGTTCATCGGCTCGTGGAACCAGTTCCAGTGGCCTCTGATCATGACCAGCTCCCATTCGGTCCAGCCGATCGAGGTGGCCCTCGGCCATTACATGCAGACCTTCGAGGCCAACTGGCGGAAGCTCACCTCCGCGGTGCTCCTGGCTCTCGCTCCCATCGTGGTGCTGTTCCTGCTGCTGCAACGCCACATCGTCTCCGGTGTGGCCGGCCGCGACAGCGGCGTCAACTCGTGAGCCGCCCGGGCGCCGGGCGGGAATTGGCCACCGAGCCGGCTGTTCCGGCCGGACCGGAAGCGGCTCGGGTGCTGCTCGTCGAGGACGACCATGACCTGCGGTCGGCCATGGCCCGCTATCTGGCGGAAGAACTCTTCTCGGTATCGGAGACATCCGATGGCATCGAGGCCCTGTCCCTGATCCTCGATCCGGCGTGCCAGGCCGGGATGGGTCCCGTGGATGTCGTGGTGCTCGACCTGCTCCTGCCCCGGCTGAACGGCCGGGAGGTCTGCTACCGGCTGCGAAGGGCCGGGTGCTGGGTACCGGTGCTGATGGCCACGGCTTCGGGGGAGGTCGAGCACCGGATCCAGGGCTTCCACGACGGCGCCGACGACTACATAGTCAAGCCGTTCAGCCTGGTGGAACTGGTCCTGCGCCTGCGTTCCCTGCTGAGGCGCTCGACGGGTACGGCGGAGTCGCTTCTGTCGGTCGGGGATCTGCACCTGGACCCGACCCGGGGTCGGGTCTGGAGGGGGCGGGCCGAGGTGACCCTCTCCCGGCGGGAGGTCGAGATACTCGCCCTCCTGATGCGCCGGCCGGGCATCGTCTTGAGTCGGAGCGGTCTGCACCGCTCGGTGTGGGGTTCGGAGGCGACGGTGTCGCCCAACACCCTGGATCAGTACATCACCCGGCTCCGGCGCAAGGTCGACCGGCCGTTCGGCCGGTCGGACATAGAGACGGTGCAGGGATTCGGCTACCGCCTGCGCTCCCCGGGGTGACGGCCGGTGCCGATACGGCTCCGGCTGAGCGCCCTCGTGGCGGCCGTCTCCGCCCTGATGGTGCTGGCCGGCGGGGCCGGCCTCGACCTCAGCCTCCGGGCGGAGATGCACGCCACCATCGGGGACTCGCTGCGCCGGGCCGCCCGGCGGCTGGAGTCCGAGGTGGCAGCCCACCGGATCGATCTGGCCGGCGTCAGGCACCGCGCCGTGCCGGCGACCGCCGCCGACGACGACGCGGCAGACGATCTGGTTGCCGTTGACTTCATCGACCCAGAGGACGATACGTCCATCATCGAGGAGCAGTGTCGCACCACGCGCGACATCCTGGGGCAGCGCCTTGTAGG
>JAKAXG010000612.1 GCA_021827225.1 Actinomycetes bacterium
AGTCCCTCCTCTTTCAGCCGCCGTCCAACGGCGCGTCCACATCCTAAGGCGCCGAACAGGAAACGGCCGGGACGGACCTGCAAGAATCCGCCTGCAGGCGTTACCGGCAGATGGGAGCCACAGGGTGCTCGAGCCAGTCGATCCAGACAGTCCCCCCGGCGATGCCGACCTGGCCCCCACCTGGTTCCTGGAATGCGATCATCCCGACGTGGCCGGCTTCGCGCGGTCGGTGACCGTTGGCGAGCAGGATGCCACCGCCAAGGCCGTGGCCCTGTTCGACGAGGTGCGCGATTCGATCTGGTACGACCCTCACGACATCTCCTATGACCGCGCCGACCATCGGGCCTCGGCGGTGCTGGCCGGCCGCCAGAGGTGGTGCGTGCCCAAGGCGGTGCTGCTGTCCGCGGCCTGCCGGGCGGTCGGGGTCCCCGCCCGGCTCGGCTTCGCCGATGTCCGCAACCACCTGCAGTCACCCAGGCTCCGGGAGCGGATGGGGACCGACGAGTTCTACTGGCACGGGTATTCGGTGATCTGGCTGGGTGGGGCGTGGCGCAAGGCGTCGCCGGCGTTCAACCGGGAGCTGTGCCAGCGCTTCGGTACCGAGGTGCTGGCCTTCGACGGCACCGCCGACGCCCTGCTCCACCCCTACACCGGGGACGGCCGGCGCTACATGGAGTACCTCCGCCAGCGGGGGGTGTACCGGGACCTGCCGCTCGACAGCATCCTGGCCACCTTCGCCGATGTCTACGCCGGCTACGACGGCGGATCGGGGAGCGACCCGGCCTTCGCCCGGCCCTGAGCCGACAGCCGGCCCCTGTGCCGGTCAGGAGCCCGGCGTGGCCTCCGGCTCGGTGGCCGGGGCGATGTCGGGGACGGGACCCAGGGGGCCGGGGCCCGACGAGTTCGCAGTGGGGGACGACTCCGCGGTGAGCTCCTCGATGACCCAGTCGACCATGACGGCCAGCAGGCATGCCGTAGCGCCGAGGATCAACCCGATCCGAGCCTCAGTACCCATAGGTTTGCCTTTCTCTTGATGCCGGCTGCGGCTTACCCGGAGGAGGCGGGTTCGAAACCCTCACGGGCGGGAGCGCTCAACCCGCCACTGGGCCGTACCGATAGCAGCCTCAAGTGGTTCCTGGGACCGAAGGGGGCTTGCGATGCAGAGAGTCGTCCGGCGAACGGCCATCGCCTGCCTGTCCGCCGCCGTGGTTGCGGGCTGTTCGTCCGGTTCCGGTCGGGGACAAGATGCCGCGCAGACGGTGATGATGTCGGCAGCCAGATCGGAGGCGGCCTCCACCTTCCACCTCAGCGTGACAGAGAAGCTGACTTCTGTCAGCGGCACCCCCTTCCTCGGGATGACCGGCGCCAGCATGCAGGGCGATGTCGATCTCTCGACCCACAGCGCCCGCCTGACCGGGACACTGGTCGGGGCGGCTTCGAAGCCGGGGGCAGCCATCCAGTCCCTTTCTTTTTCCGTCATCCAGATCGGCAACGAATCATGGGAGTCGATCGGCGGGTCGGCCGGGTCCGGGCCGGCCCGACACTGGACCAGGAGCGATGCGGCCTCCTCGACGAGCCAGATACCGGATCCCGGGAAGTTCTTCGCCGCCCTGAAATCCAGGGCGACGCAGGTTCGCCTGATCGGCAGGGCGACGGTCGGCGGCTTGGTGACCGACCACTACGAGCTGGTCGGGCCGGCGACCCTGCTCGACAGCCTGGGCGGTGGAGCGTCGGGTTCCCAGGGGACACCGCCGCCGGGACCGGTATCGGTGCAGGTATGGGTGGAACGTGCGAACCTGATCCGCAAGCTGACGACCACCGTGAAGGAGAGCACGGGGGTCCCCGGCCAGGTCGAATCGGCGGCGGTGAGCGCGGAGTTCACCGATTACGGCGAGGCGGTGCAGATCCAGCCCCCGCCCGCCGACCTCGTCGTGCCCGGCTCCTAGCCGGCCGGCGCCGGCGAGGGGCCCGACCGGTCGGCCCGCTCACGCCGTTGTGGCCTCAGCCGGCGCCGCCGCCGGCGTGGTACCGGCCCAGGTGGCGGCCAGGCCGATCAACGCCACGACCACGCACCCGGAGAACAGCAGCCCGTAGAAGCTCCCCGAGCTCAGCACCACGGCCACCCAGCAGCCGCCCAGCGCGGATCCGGCGAAGCGCAGCAGGTTGAACAGGCCGATGCCGGCCCCGAGGCGGCCCGCAGTCGAGCGCGTGGCCCCGGTGGCAGCCGGGGTCTGCACCAGCGCCACGCCGCATCCGGTCAGGATCAGCAGGCCGATCAGAGGGGCCGAGGCGTGGGCCGGGTGGCGTAACAACGCGCCGAGCCCGACCAGGGCCACGACCAGCATCACCAGCCCCAGGCGTATGGTGCGCCGGGGCCCGAAGGCGTCGATGGCCAGGCCCGACAGGGGGGCCAGGACGGTCATGGTGGCCGGTAGGGCGAACAGGTAGAGGCCGACCGTGACCGGGGAGATCGCGCTGCCGGCGGCCAGGTTCAACGGAACGGCGAGCATGACGCAGGCGAAGCAGAACATCTGGGCGATGACCGCCAGGGAGCTTCTGAGAAACGACGGCTCCGACAGCAGCGACGGGGGCAGGAACGGCGGGTCGAACCTGTGGCTGGCCCGCACGTACATCCAGACCGCCACGCCGCCGGCCGCCGCGATCGGGGCGGCCACCACCAAAGCGATGCCGCCCACCGGCACCATGGCCGCCGCCGAGAGGAGAAGCCCCGCCCCCAGCGTGATCGAGCTGGCCCCCCGCCACTCGATGGCGGACCGGCCCGGTGGCGTCCGGGGCACCAGTCGGAAGGCGGCGACCAGGCCGATGGCCGCCACGGGCACGGTGGGCCAGAAGATGGCCCGCCAGGAGGCCCACCCGGCCAGCGCCCCCGACAGGAGGGGGGCGGTGGCCTGGCCCAGGCCGTTGGCGGCCGACCACAGGCCGAGCCCGCGGCCTCTGCGTTCGGGGCCGTAGATCTGGGTGGTGAGGGCCATCACGTTGGGCAGGATGGCCGCCGTTCCCGCCCCCTGGATGACGCGGAACATCACCAGCAGGGCCAGGTCCGGGGCCAGCGCCGCCCCGGCCGAGCCCACCGCCAGGGTGGCCAGGGCCAGGCAGAACACCCGCCGTCGGCCGAAGCGGTCGCCGGCCCAGCCCGTCACCGGCATGAGCGCGGCGAAGGTGACGTTGAACGAGACCACCACCAGGAAACCGAGCGACAACGGCACGTGCAGGCCGCCGAGGATCTGCTTCAGCGGGACGTTGACGATGTTGTTGCTCAGGGTGCCGATGAACGAGCCGAGCAGCAGCGGGGTCTGCATCAGCCACTCCGCCCTGGGGGATCCCGACCGCCGGGCTGCGCCGACGCGGGCGGTTCTCACGGCCCGGTACCGTCCGGCTGGCCGGCTCCGTTCTCCTCGACCGATGCCGGCGTCAGACCCCCGCGGTTCACCGGATCAGGTTGGGGTCAACCCGGCGGCGGAATCAACGAGCGTTGTGCACAAAAACATGCCGGTGCAATTGGCGATCGTGCCCTGGGGCGCCGGCCCGCGGCCGGCAAGCTAGGTGAACGGCCCGATCTCCCGGCTCACCGCCGTCTCGGCTTCGGCCAGCACC
>JAKAXG010000613.1 GCA_021827225.1 Actinomycetes bacterium
ACCCGAGCTTCGATCAGGCCGCCGCCGACCGCCACTGGAAGGACACCGAGCAGTTCTTCGCCGCTGCCCTCTGACCGGAGGCTAGAAGGACACCATCCCGGCCGCGGCCCGGGGATCCCTCGTCGGAACGATCTCCTTGCCGAGCGGCGCCAGCGCCACCAGGGCCAGCTTGAAGTTGCCGAGGCCCAGGGGGATACCGATGACGGTGAGGCACAGGGTGATCCCGAGGGCCACGTGGGCGATGGCCATCCACAAGCCGACCAGGAGGAACCAGAGCACGTTCCCTACTAGCGAGGCCCCGCCCGCGTCGGGCCGGCGGACGACGGTCCGCCCGAACGGCCACAGCACGTAGAAGGCCAGCCGGAAGGACGCGACGCCGAACGGGATGGTGATGATGAGGACGAACATCACGATCCCCGCCAGCGCGTAGCCGAGGGCCAGCCAGATGCCCGACAGCACCAGCCAGATGATGTTCAGCACCGTCGCCACCTGTCGAGTGTCCCATCCCGGGGGAGCGGCGGTGGAGAATGTGGCCTGTGGGAGGCAGGCGCCTGCCGGCGCCGCGGTCAGGTGAGCGCCCGCAGATCCTCCAGGGCCGCCCGGATGACGGTGGCCAGGTCCGGACCGTCCTCCCTGTCGCCGGCCCACCGCTGGAGGGCGACCCGCAGCACCGTCATGCCTGCATCGGCGGCCATGGTGGCCCGGGGCTCGGCCACGCCCCGCCGGCGCAGGATGGCGGCGACGGAAGCCGAGTAGTCGGCCAGCTTCGTGAACTCCCGTTCACGCAGTTCCGGGTTGGCGGCGATGACGGCCAGCCGCTTGCGGGCCAGGTCCCGCCGGCCCTGCCCCAGCATGGCGGCGGCCGCGTCCAGGCCCCGGGCGACCGCTTCCAGGGGGCTGTCGGATCCGCTTGCCTCCGCCACCCCGGCCTCGATGCGCTGCCCGAGCAGGGTGGACCCGCCGAAGAGCACCTCCCGCTTGTCGGAGAAGTGCCGGAAGAAGGTCCGTTCGGTCAGCCCGGCCATCTCCGCGATCTGAGCTGCGGTCGTCTGGTCGAATCCCCGCTCCTCGAAGAGGGTGAGGGCGGCTTCCTGGAGGCGGCCCCGGCTGTCGGGCTCCCATCGACCCATCCCCGGAGCCTAACACCGTTGACAGCGACTGACATCACCGGTAGGTTGATGGCAGTTCCTGACATCAACGTTTTTCCGGGAGGGGAAGAGATCATGAGGTTCTTCGTAACCGGCGCATCGGGTTGGATCGGTTCGGCGACTCTCGCCGAGTTGCTGGACGCGGGACACGAAGTGGTCGGCCTGGCCCGGTCGGATGATTCGGCCGCCAGGATCGAAGCGGCCGGGGGCGTGGCGTTCCGGGGTGACCTCGACGACGCGGAAGGCCTGGTGGATGCCGCCTCCGGCAGCGACGGGGTGATCCATCTGGCCTTCCAGCACCAGGTGGCCTGGAACGGCGACTTCCCCGCGGCCGCGGCTGCCGACCGGCGCGCCGTCGAGGCGATGGGCACCGCCCTGGCCGGCTCCGACCGCCCCTTCGTGCTGGCTTCCGGGCTGCTCGGCCTGCCGGTGGGGCGGCCGGCCACCGAGAACGACGGCCTGGTTCCCGGCCCCGCGATCCGGTCCAACCCCGCCGGTGCCCGGGCCGCCACCGCCCTGCTGGCCCTGTCGCTTCGGGGGATCGGCGTGCGCTCCTCGGTGCTGCGCTACCCGCCCACGGTCCACGGCGACGGCGACCACGGGTTCGTGGCCACCTTCGTCGACATCGCCCGGCGCAGCGGCATGTCCGCCTACGTGGGTGACGGCTCCAACCGCTGGCCGGCGGTCCATGTGTCCGACGCCGCCCGGCTGACCCGGCTCGCCGCCGAGTCCGCCCCCGCCGGGTCGGTCCTCCACGCCGTCGGTGACGAGGGTGTCGCCTTCCGGGACATAGCCGACAGGATCGGCCGGCACCTCGGCGTCCCGGTCAGGTCCGTGAGCCCCGGACAGGCCGCCGGTCACTTCGGCCACCTGGGGCACTTCGCCGGTGTGGACAGTCCCGCCACGGCCGCCGTCACGCGCCAGATGCTCGGCTGGGCCCCGACCGGCCCCGGCCTGCTGGACGACCTCGACATGGGTCACTACTTCAACCGGGTCTGAGCGCTCGACGGCCCGCTGGCCGGTGACCACCGTGGCGCGCCGGTGCCGAGCCACCGCCCTCCTCGCCGAGCGGCCTGCGGGGTCAGCCGATGGCGGGCAGGACCACGGCGCAGCGCACCGGGTGCTGGTGGGCCGGGTCCAGGGCGTTCAGGATGTCCTGGGCGACCACCGGGTCCGACACGATGGCCAGGTGGTCGGCGTGGTCGGTGGGGCACTGGTTCTGGACCAGGATGTTGTCGGTCGTGATCCCGTACGCCGGGCTGTCGCAGCGGGGATTGATGAAGTCACTGGTCGGGGGCCGCACCAGCTCGTCGTCCGCTGTAGCCACTGACGTGTAGCTCACCCCGTCCACCGCCGCCCCGTCGTAGGGGCAGGTAGCCGCCCCGGTTGCGGTTGCGACAGGGTTGGGAGCGTCGAGCCTCCGGATGAAGCTGGATCCGGTCAGGAACTCCTCGCACGAGGCGCACGCCGCCGCCAGCCCGGCCGCCTGGCTGCCGAACCCGTAGGCCTCTGCGGCATCGTAGAGGGCCGCCGCGCCCCAGAACGAGGTGCCGTGCAGGACCCCGCTTATCGACACGAAGTGTGCCACGTGCCGCGAGCCGCCCAGGAACTCGAGGTAGTAGTCGGGCATGGTGCCGCCCTCGGAGTGCCCGACGATGTCGACCTTGGCCGCGTGCGTGGCCGCCAGCACCTTGCCCACGAAGGCGGCCAGCACGGGGGCCGTCTGCTCCATGGCCGAGAGGCCGCCGATCTCGTCCAGCGGCCGGGGCGCCGCGGTCTGGTTGCCGTAGGTGAAGGCGTACACGCAGTAGCCGTGGTTGGCCAGGAACGGCGAGAGCGTCTGCCAGTTGTCGTTCTGGTCGCCGGCGAGACCGTGCACCAGGATGACCGGGTAGGGGTGGGTGCTGGAGGGCGAGCAGGCGACGTCGGCGCCGGGGGGCGGCACGTCCGGCCCGTTCGTGGCTGCCGCCGCCAGCGCGGTCGGCAGGAACGACCAGATGACCGGGTAGTGGGTGGCAGCCTTGGCCGGTTGGGCGCTGAGCAGACCGGAAACCAGCAGGGCCGCCGCTCCGAGGGCGGCAGCCGCCATCGCCCTGCCGCGCCGTCCGATCCTCCCCATTTGTCCAATGTACAGCTGTCAACTGGGGGCACGTAGCATCGATGTATGCCTGTTACCGGTGAGTACGAACCGAGCTCGGCCAAGTGGGTGCGCGATCAGGTCGAGGCCTACGAGCGCTCCGGCGGCCGGGAGGCCAACACGCTTCTCGACACCGGCCTGCCGGTCGTCATCGTCACCACCCGCGGCGCCAGGTCCGGCAAGGTGCGCAAGATGGCGCTGATGCGCGTCGAGCACGAGGGGGAGTACGCCCTCGTGGCCTCCAAGGGCGGGGCGCCGGATCACCCGCAGTGGTACTACAACCTCGAGTCGCATCCCGATGAGGTCGCCATCCAGGATGGTCC
>JAKAXG010000614.1 GCA_021827225.1 Actinomycetes bacterium
ACGGCCCCGCCCCGGGATCATGCCGGGCGGGGCCCCTCAGCCTCGTCCGCGGTGCCCCCGGCAGGACTCGAACCTGCGACGCACGGTTTAGGAAACCGACGCTCTATCCTCTGAGCTACGGGGGCTGAGACGTGGGACAAACCCGGGAACGAACCTGGAAACAAACCCCGGATCGTTCGACGGGCGGCCCACGGGACCCCCAACGCTAGCGTCTCGGGGCGGACGGAGGGTCCCTGCCCCGGGGTGGAGGCGGCCCTGGTCTTCCGGTGACCCCGTGTGGTTGGGCCCGGGTGAGTGGGAGGCTGCCGGGAGCCGTCGAGCGATCCTGCCGGGGCTGCCCGTCGGGTGGGGGGCGGGCGGCCAGGCGGCTGCGGCCGGCCACGCTCAGCTAGTCGTCGCGTTCGCCGAGCAGGTAAAGGAGCCGCTGCATGTCGGCCGGGGGCAGACCACCGTCGCGGCGGAACCGCTCGATCAAGGGTTGGATCTCGGCCATGTCGATCACGATCTTCCGCTCACCCACTTGGCGGGTGAGGGTGATCGAGAACAGGGCGTCCACCGGCGGGTCGACGTCTACGGGCACCTCGGACCACTGCACCTCGATGACCGACGAGTCATCCACGGTCACGGGCAGGGTGGTACCGACCCGGGGCACCTTGCAGCGGCGGCATTCCCCCTCCCAGAGGACATCGGACCCGTCGTCGAGCCGGCCCCTCAGATTCAGCCGGACCCGGTCCGGGTTCGACCGGGCGCGGTCTATGTAGACCTCCGTCACCGACAGGCGGGAGCGCCGGGTACTTCGTGCCGTTCGCCGTTTTCCGCCGAAGAGCATTACCCGATGTTATCGACCGGTCGCCTTGGTAAATTTGGCGCGTTGTGGCAGATCTGGCCGAAGCGGCGCGAGGCTTCAAGGGCGGACAAATCGACGCCGAGGACTTCATCGCGCAACTGCTGCAGAGCGAGCTCTACTGCCGGCGCGGGCCCGAAATCGGCTTCCAGGCGTGGGGACCGCTGGGGCAGGGATGGGTGTCGGTCTACAGCAGTGAGAGGACACTGTTGGCCGGCGAAGGTGAGGCGTGCCCGTGGTTCAGCGGGCCGGGAGCAGATCTGCTCCGGTTGGTGCCCGACGGCTACGGAGTCGTGCTCGATCCCGGGTCCGACAGTGAGGTCATAGTGGGGCGGGCGCCGGCGGCGACCGCAGAGATCACGGGGGACTGATCCGACATGTCCGGGGGCGGGGCGCTGAGCGCCCAGATCCAAGTGGTGTACGACAGTCTTCGTTCGACGGCCACCCAGCTCACCCAGGCCGTCGGCATCGTCGACGAGGTCACCGCTCAGCATGACCCGCTGGCCGCCCAGGCGTCGGCGGCCGGGGACCCCAGGGTCGCCGGGGCCATCACATCGTTCCTGCACACCTGGTCCTACGGGCTGGGCTGCATGAAGTCCGACGCCAGGAACCTGGCCTCGGAGCTGCAGACGGCGGCCGAGCGCTACCAGCAACTGGAGGCAGCCATCGCCAAGGCCGCCCACAAGGGCCGATGATCGCGGACGCCGGTGGCGGCAGCGGCGGCCCCTTCTCGTTCCCGGGCGACCCGGGCGAGTTGTTCTCGCTGGCCGGCGCCGTGAGCCGCCTCGGTCAGGGCCTGTCCCAGGCGGCCGACGAGATCGGGGCCATCGACGACGGGCAGTGGAAGGGCCAGGCGGCCGACGCCTTCCGCTCGATCATGAAGCAGCAGCCGGGCAGGTACGCGCAGGCCGGCGCCGCCTTCCTCGTCGCGGCCAATGCCATCACCGCTTACGCCGACGCCCTCCAGACGGCCCAGAGCGTGGCCGCCAGGGCCAACCAGCTCTGGTCCGACGGCCAGGTGGCTTCTGGCAACTGGCAGTCGGCCGTCGCCGCCAAGCAGCCGCACGCGGCCACCGATCCTGGTCAGGCGCTCGAGGACCAGGCCCGATCGCTCATGCACAGCGCCAGTTCGGATCTGGCGACGGTGGCGGCCAGCGTGGCCAGGACCCTGCACGACGCCGAGTCCGGCGCCCCGCACAAGCCGGGCTTCTGGGGCCGGCTGGGCGACGACCTGTGGGGCGGTTTCAAGGAGGTGGTCTGGACCGACACCCTTGCGCCCGTGTACCACTTCGGCGAAGGCGTCGTCGAAGGTGTCGGGGGCCTCGGCGTCGGCTTGTGGGACCTCGGCGGGATGGCCTGGCGCTCGACCGCCGACTACTGGTTGGACCACAAGGCCTTCGAGCAGCAGATGAAGCAGTGGTCGGCCATGGGTAACACCATCTGGCACCACCCGCTCGCCTTCGCCAAGAGGTTCGGCGAGGGCCTGCTCGACTGGAGCGAATGGTCCAAGGACCCGGCCAAGGCACTCGGGGCGCTGGTTCCCGGCGTGGCCCTGGCCTTCCTGAGCGGTGGCGTGAGTGCCGCGGCCCGGGGCACCGAAGCGACGGCCGACACGGCTGACGCGCTGGCCAACATCGCCCGCACCGGGTCGGCGGCCGCCGACGCGGCGACGCCCATGGTGCCGGTCTTCGTCGCGGAATCCGTGGGGCTCACCGACAGCGCAGGTTCGCTGGCCCGGACCGCCGAGGTGGTCCAGGTGCTCGCCCCCGACACCACCTCGGCCGAGGCACGCATGGCATCGGCCCTGTCGGACACCGCTGACCAGTTCCACTCGGCCGCCCAGGTGATTCGCTCCACCAACGCCAACATGCAGCGGGCCTCCACCGCCCTGGCCCACCTGGACCGGGCCGAGACCACCGCCGGCGTGGTCCTGAACGCGGTCAACGGCGGCTCCCCGGGTGGCTCCACCGCCATCGGCGCAGCGGCCGGCCAACGGGCTGTCCGGTATGGCAGCGCCAGGTACATCCCGCCCAGCAGCTATTACGTGACGACGAGCGCTGGGGAGCGGATTGCTATCTTCGTCGCCCCATGACCTCTGAATCGGCACGAACGCCGCACTGGCGCTGGTCTTTGACCATGGACTCTCGAGTCGGCGGTGCCTACGGGCCGGTCGTGTGCAAGCGGCTGATCGGCGTGTTGGTGACCTGCCCGCGCTGCGATCACCGGGCCGGCCGGTTGATCAGGGTCCGCTCCCGACTCCCGAAGAGGACCGAGTACCTGCTTCACTGCCGCCACTGCCACAAACACCCGCAGATCTCCTTCGAGCAACAGGCCATCGGCATGGTGGCGGCCGTGGCGCCGGAGCACGTGGACCGACTCTTCGGAGAGGATTAGGACTCAACAGCAGGTGGGCACGGTCCTCGCGTCGTGCCGATCGGAGAAGCGCCGGATCAGCAGGCCAGATCCTTGTCGTAGGGGCTGGTCGCGTACTGCACCAGCCACACCGGGCCGGCCGTGAAGAGGCCGGCGGAGCAGTAGGCCGCCGAACCGGCGGGCGTGCCCTCGGGGTTGGGACGGGCCTGCCACATGGGCACCTCCGGTTTGTAGGTGCCGGCGATGAGCGGCCACTGGTAGCTGTTGGAGTAGACGCCCGCCTGGAGGCCCAGGCTGTGCAGGGCCGCTATCGCCGCGGCGATCACCTGTGCGTTGGCGGCTGTATCGGTGCTCCACAGTGCGGTGGACGACCCGGCGGGACGCTCGACG
>JAKAXG010000615.1 GCA_021827225.1 Actinomycetes bacterium
CCGACGACGAGGTGGCGTCCTCCCTCCCGGGCTACAAACCCACCCTCAAGGGGCATCCCCGCATGATCAAGGAGGCGGCCCGCCTGATCGGCGAGGCCCGCCGGCCGGTCATATACGCCGGCGGGGGCATCCTGAAGGCCCGCGCCGCCGAGCCGCTGCGGGCCCTGGCCGAGCGCATGGGCATCCCCGTCGTCACCACCCTCATGGCCCGCGGCGCCCTGCCCGACGACCATCCGCTGTGCCTGGGCATGCCCGGCATGCACGGCAACTACACCGCCATCACCGCCATGCAGGAATCCGACCTGTTGATCACCCTCGGGGCCCGCTTCGACGACCGGGTCACCGGCAAGCTCGACGCGTTCGCCCCGCACGCCAAGGTCATCCACGTCGACATCGACCCGGCCGAGCTGGGCAAGCTCCGCCAGCCGGACGTGCCCATCGTGGGCGACTGCCGCCAGGTCATCACCGAGATCGTCAACGCCCTGGAGGCCACCGGCACCGGCGCCGCCGATCTCAGCGAGTGGCGGGCCCGGATCTCCGGGTGGCAGGAGCGCTTCCCGCTGCACTACGACCCGCACGTGGAGGGCGACCCGCTCAAGCCGCAGTACGTCATGGAGACGCTGCGCGACTCGTCCCCCGACGGCACCATCCTGGTGTCGGGGGTGGGCCAGCACCAGATGTGGGCCAGCCAGTACTGGCGCTTCCACGAGCCCTACAGCTGGGTGAACTCCGGCGGCCTGGGGACCATGGGGTTCTCCGTCCCGGCGGCCATCGGCGCCAAGGTCGGCCGGCCGGACCGCACCGTGTGGGCGGTGGACGGCGACGGCTGCTTCCAGATGACCGCCCAGGAGCTGGTCACCGCGTCCAGCGAGCGGATCCCCATCAAGGTGGCCATATTGAACAACGCCTACCTCGGCATGGTCCGCCAGTGGCAGGAGATGTTCTACGAGGAGCGCTACAGCGAGGTGTACCTGTCGCCGGACCTCCCCGACTACGTCAAGTGGGCGGAGGCCATGGGCTGCGCCGCCTTCCGGGTGGAGGACCCCGAGGAGGTGCAACCGGTGATCGACAAGGCCAACGCCATAGACGACCGGCCGGTGGTCATCGACTTCCGCACCGACGCCCGGGAGAAGGTCTTCCCGATGGTGCCGGCCGGCGCCGCCAACGACGAGGTCGTCGTCCATCCCTCCCAGAAGCCGACCGGGAAAAAGGTCGTCCAGTGATGGCCGCCAACCCCACCCACCAGACCCTCTCGGTGCTCGTCGAGAACAAGTCCGGTGTCCTGGCCCGCATCAGCGGGCTGTTCGCCCGTCGCGGCTTCAACATCATCTCCCTGGCCGTCGCTCCGTCCGACGACTCCCGCTTCAGCCGGGTCAACCTGGTCATCGACGTGGAGGAGACCTCCGTCGAGCAGATCACCAAACAGCTGTTCAAGCTGGTCAACGTGGTCAAGATCACCGAGCTGCACCCCTCCGAAGCGGTGGAGCGGGAGCTGCTGATGATGACCGTGGGGACGGGGCCCGACGACCGCAGCCAGGTGCTGGAACTGGTCGGGATCTTCGACGGCAAGATCGTCGACGTCGGCGGCGCCGCCCTCACGGTCATGGTGGCCGGCGACCCGGATCGGCTCGACGACTTCGAGGAACTCATGCGACCCTATGGGATCACCGAACTCCAGCGCACCGGCCGGGTGGCGCTACCGAAGCTCGACCGCAGCGCGGTGCCCCGCCTGCGCTACCAAGGAAAGGCAAGCTAGGACCCCTCATGGCAGCAACCGTCTATTACGAGAAGGACGCCGACCCGGGCGTCATCGCCGGGCGCAAGGTCGCCATCATCGGCTACGGCTCCCAGGGCCACGCCCACGCCCTCAACCTCCGGGACTCCGGCGTGGACGTACGCGTGGCGCTCCGGGAGGGCTCTTCCTCCAAGGCCAAGGCGGAGGCCGCCGGGCTGCGGGTGACCAGCATCGCCGACGCCGCCCGTGAGGCCGACGTCATCATGCTGCTGGCGCCCGACACCGAGCAGCAGGGCATCTACGAGACGGACATCGCCCCGGGCCTCAAGGCCGGCGACGCCCTGTTCTTCGCCCACGGCTTCAACATCCGCTTCGGGCTCATCTCCGCCCCTGAGGGCGTGGACGTGGCCATGGTCGCCCCCAAGGGACCCGGTCACCTGGTCCGGCGCACCTACGAGGGCGGCGGCGGCGTGCCGGCGCTGATCGCCGTGGAGCAGGACGCCACCGGCAAGGCCCGGGACCTGGCCCTCTCCTACGCCAACGCCATCGGCGCCACCCGGGCCGGTGTGCTCGAGACCACCTTCAAGGAGGAGACCGAGACCGACCTGTTCGGGGAGCAGGTAGTCCTCTGCGGCGGCCTCACCTCCCTGATCCAGGCCGGCTTCGAGACCCTGGTGGAGGCCGGGTACCAGCCCGAGTCCGCCTACTTCGAGTGCCTGCACGAGGTGAAGCTCATCGTGGACCTCATGTACGAGCACGGCATCGCCGGCATGCGCTACTCCATCTCCGACACCGCCGAGTACGGCGACCTCACCCGGGGCCCGCGAGTCATCAACGCCTCGGTCCGGGAGGAGATGAAGAAGATCCTCGGCGAGATCCAGTCCGGGAAGTTCGCCGAGGAGTGGGTGACCGAGAACCGCACCGGGCGCAAGCACTTCGACGAGCTGCGCGCCGCCGGGCGCGAGCACCCGATCGAGCAGGTGGGCGCCGAGCTGCGGGCCATGATGCCGTTCATCTCGGCCGGCTCGGCCCGCCCGCAGGACGTCAGCGGGGGTTAGCTCCCGCCGGCTACCCCCGTCTCCTCCTCCACGTCCACGTCAGCAGCATCAGTCCGAGGATCACTCCGCCTCCCTCCAGGCCGTGCACGACGGTGTCCGGGGCGGACTGTCGGGTCACCGTGTCGGCCAGCTTCGGCGTGGTCGTGGAGGTCGCGGAGGTGGGCGGGGGAGCCGGCTTGGGCGGCTCGGGCTCGGTCACGGGCGGCAGGACGGGGCTCGCTCCCTCCTTGACGACCGGCACCCCGAACCCGGCGGTGATCAGAGCTGCGGCGTCGGCGTCGGGGTTGGGGCTGGCGAGCACCACGGCCAGCATTTTTCTGCCGCCTGCCTCCGCCTCCTCCATGTCGCAGTAGCCGGCCCGGTCGGTGAAGCCCGTCTTCACCCCGATGGCGCCCGGATACGACGCCAGGAAGTGGTAGTTGCGGCTCAGCAGGTGGTAGCCGATCCCGTCGGGCCCGGTGAAGTCGTAGGTCTTCTCGGCGGCGATGGCGGCCAGCTCCGGGTTCGCCATCATGTCCCGGCCGGCGACGGCCAGGTCCCAGGCGCTGATCAGGTTCCCGTTGTCGAAGCCGATGCTGCCGTCCAGCCCGGCCGGGTCCTCCAGCGTGGGATGGTCGCTCATGCCGATCTGTCGGGCGGCCTCCTGCATCACCGGCGCGAACCCGCTCAGGGACCCCCCGATGTCCTCCGCCAGGGCGTAGGCCGCGTCGTTGGCCGAGTCGGTGATGAGGGCGTGGAGGCTGATGTTCAGCGGCCACAGCTGGCCGGCCTTCATGCCCACCCGGTCCGGGTACCAGTTGGCGCCGACC
>JAKAXG010000616.1 GCA_021827225.1 Actinomycetes bacterium
GTCGGCCTTGCGGGGGTCCACCCCGAGGCGGATGGACATCTCCACCGTCTCGTCGAACTTGGCGTGGGCCAGGCTCTTCACCAGGTCCAGGGCCTCGCCGGGGCCGTAGGTCCGGGCCCGGTCGAAGCGCTTGGCGGCGTCGACGTACTTCTTACCCTTGCTCGACATCTCGTCTCCCTCTCGGTAGTAGGAACGGGCGGGGCGAGGTGGTCCCCGGCCTCGTACGGAACTGCGTCAGCCGACCGTGATGCCCATCGAGCGGGCGGTGCCGGCCACCTGGGCCTTGGCCGCCTCGATGTCGTTGGCGTTGAGGTCGGGCATCTTGGTGCGGGCGATCTCCTCCAGCTGCGCCTCGGTGATGCTGCCCGCGGTCTCCCGGCCGGTGGTCTTGGCCCCTTTGTCCACACCTGCGGCCTGACGGATCAGGACAGGAGTGGGAGGGGTCTTCAGCACGAAGCTGAAGGTCCGGTCCTCGAAGATGGTGATCTCCACCGGGATGACCTGGCCGACCTTGTCCTCGGTGGCGGCGTTGTACTGCTTGACGAACTCCATCGTCTGCACGCCGTGGGGGCCGAGGGCGGTACCGACCGGCGGGGCCGGGGTGGCCTTGCCGGCGGGCAGCTGGATCTTGACTATGGCGGTTACACGCCTCTTTGCCATTCGGGGGGGCTCCTCTTACAGCTTCGCCACCTGGGCGAAGTCCAGCTCGACGGGCGTCTCCCGCCCGAAAATGTTGACCAGGACCTTGAGCTTGAGCTGGTCCTCGTTGATCTCGGCGATGGTGCCGCTGAAGTCGGCGAAAGGCCCCTCGCGCACCCGCACGGACTCGCCCAGCTCGTACTCGAAGCCGCGGGGCCGGCTCTTGCGACCCCCGGCGGCGGCCGCCTCGCCCTCCTCGGCCTTGACCTGCAGGATGTTCTCCACTTCCTTGCGGGACAGCGGGGTGGGGCGGGCGCCGAGACCCACGAAGCCGGTCACGCCCGGGGTGTTGCGGACCACGTACCAGGAGTCGTCGTCGAGCTCCAGGCGGACCAGCAGGTAGCCGGGGAAGACCTTCTTCGAGACGACCTGCTTCTTGCCGTTCTTGAACTCGATGACGTCCTCCATGGGGATGACGACCTCGAAGATCCGCTCCTCCATGTTCATGGAGGCGATGCGGCTCTCCAGGTTGGACTTCACCTTGTTCTCGTAGCCGGCGTAGCTGTGGATCACGAACCACTGGCCGGGACGGTCGTAGGGGCTCTCCGGGGGCGCCGGCGGGCGGTCCTCGTCGACCAGCTCGGGGTCGGTGGCGTCGGTCTCGCCCGGAACGGTCTCCTCGGGCGCCGGGTCGTCCTCGCTCCGGGCCTCGGGCAGCTCCTCGGGGGCCAGGTCGTCGGCGGTCACCGACGCCCCGTCCGAGAGCGCGTCTTCAGGATTGGAAAAAGAGAAATCGTTGTTCGACATGCCGCTTACTTGAAGAGGAACGAGGCCAGTTTGGAGAAGCCCAGGTCGAGACCGAAGATCAGGGCCATCAACACCGCCAAGGCGATGAACACCACGGTGGAGTAGTTGGCCGTCTCGGCCTTGGTGGGCCAGGCTACCTTGCGTAGCTCGACATTGACCTCGTGCAGGAACTGACGGGGCGAGGTACGACGGTTGGGCGCCCCGGTCGCCGGGCGGGCGGCCGCCGGCCGCTGCTCGGGCTCGACGCGCTCCGGCTCGGGCAGGCCGTCAACGGTGACGTCGCCCTGACGCTGCGCCATCCGCCTGTGTTGTCGGTTCATGCTCACGGTCGTGGTCTTCTCGCGGTATCGGTGAAGCAGGGCAGGAGGGACTCGAACCCCCAACCGCCGGTTTTGGAGACCGGTGCTCTGCCAAATTGAGCTACTGCCCTCTGCAGGCATCCTGCGGCGGGGTCCGGTCGCGAGGATAGCACCCGTCCGCCCGACCTGGCCCGACGGCCCAGCTTAACCGTCCCGGCGGTGCCGGCGCCGGGACTGCGGCGGGGGCTCAGGCGCCGGCCATGGCCAGCGGGCCGGTGGGCGCCGAGCGTCCTGGCGAGCCGCCGCCCCAGTCGGGCATGAGGGTGAGGTGGTCGGCCAGAAGCACCAGCTGCTGGCTGGCCACCTTGAAGGTGAGCACCCAGTAGGGGCCGTAGCGGCCCACCTTGGTGAGAGGCACCGACGAGATCCGGCTCAGGGCGTCGCGGAGGGGGGCCAGGGAGCGCAGGTGCATGCGCCCGGCCCGCAGGCGACGGCCCTCGATGATCATCTCCACCGGGGCGACGGGCACCACGGCCTCGGGGTTGTCGCCGGCCGGAGGCGGGCTGAGAACGGTGACCTCGCATCCGGTGGCCGCCAGGTCCTGGAGGGCGGCCATCTGCTCCTCTTCGTGCTGGCGGCGGGCCCGCTTCTCGGCGGCTCGCCATTCCCGCCGCTCCGAACGGGGGAGACGCTGCAACGGGTCGCGACTGTTCGATCTCGACATGGCTGTTCCTCGGTTCTACAGGTGTGTTGGGGGGGACGAACACACCGGATGATTCCGACATACCCAAAAGGTTCGGGCGGGTAAAGGTTCGCTGCGTGGGTTTGTGTGTCCTTTGCTGTGACTCCAGACACGGGTCCGGCGGGGGCGCCGGGCCCGTTCCAGTTGTCGACAGCCTGACCGCGGCGGTGAAGGTCCCAATAGGGAAAGAAGTCAGTTCCCAGTTCCCCTGGGCGGTGCGGCTGGCGCTAGCTGGCGTGGGGCAGGCCGGGGCGGCGGCGGGTGAACCACACCAGCATCCCGGCGGCGCCGGCGGCGGTGATCCCGCCCACGCAGGCGGCCCGCACGGCCCACGACGCCGCCGGGTTGCCGTCCTCGGCCTCGGCGTCGAGCGCCCGCAGCAGCTCGGTCAGCCCCCCGGGGGGCACCGTCATCGGGTTGCCGCGCATGGACCTCATGGTCCGCAGGACCCGCCGGTAGGCGGCCACCTCGGCCTGGCAGCGCAGGCAGGAGTGCACGTGTCCCCCGGCGCGCGGCTCCACGTCGCCCTCGCCGGCGGCGATCTGGGCGATGGCGTCCACCGCCTCGCGGCAGGCCCCGGTACGCAGCGGGACGATCTCAGCCAGCGTGAGCATCGGCCAGGTCTTCCCCCGCTTCCGGACTCTCCGCGCTCCGACCGCCGCGGCCTTCGCGCTCGAACGACGCGTCGGAGGCGAGAACCTCCCGCAGGCGGCGGCGGGCCCGGTGCAGCCGCACCTTGGCGGCCGCCTCGCTGATCCCCAGCTCCTTGGCGATGGCCCCGTGCGCCAGGTCGTAGATGTCGCGCAGCACGATGACCTGGCGGAGGCGCCACGGCAGGGCGGCCAGGGCGGCGGCGATGCGGGCCCGGTCGTCGGAGCCGGTCAGCCGGCGTTCGGGATCGATCTCCGCCCGGGGATCGACGATGGGCTCGTCCTCCGACAGCGACTCGGAGCGGTGGCGGGCCCGCTTGGCCAGCAGGTTGGCCGAGCAGTTGGCGGTGATGCGGTACAGCCAGGTGGTGAACTGGGCGTCCCCCCGGAAGCGGCGCAGGCCCCGGTACGCCCGCAGGTAGGCGTCCTGGACCACGTCGCGGGCATCGTCCTCGTTGCCGGTCA
>JAKAXG010000617.1 GCA_021827225.1 Actinomycetes bacterium
GATCTCAACGACCCGGACAAGACCGCCTCCGCCCACACCGCCCAGGGGTGGTCCACGCTCGGCGACATCGGCTACCTGGACGACGACGGCTACCTGTACCTCACCGACCGCAAGGCCAACATGATCATCTCCGGCGGGGTCAACATCTACCCCCAGGAGGCGGAGAACCTCCTCACCCTGCACCCCAAGGTGGCCGACGTGGCCGTGTTCGGCGTGCCCAACGAGGAGATGGGCGAGGAGGTCAAGGCGGTGGTCCAGCCGGCCGAGGGGGTGACCGCCGACCCCGAGCTCGAGGCCGAGCTGATCGCCTACTGCCGGGAGCACCTGGCCGGCTACAAGTGCCCCCGCAGCATCGACTTCGACCCGCAGCTGCCCCGAGAGGCCAACGGCAAGCTGTACAAGCGCCTGCTCAAGGACCGCTACTGGGAGGGCCGGGGCTCCCGGATCCTGTAGGGGGCGTGCTCAGGTGCAGCCCTCGGTCGGTACCGCGGCGGTGGACCCCTCGGCGGCGACCACCGCGGGCTGCACCTCGGCGGCGGTCAGGGCGAAGCCGGTGTCGGCCACGCCCACCCCCCGGGCGAAGACGATGCCGTCGACTGCGCCGGCCGGGTCGAGCAGCGGGCCGCCCGAGTTGCCCGGCCGGACCACCGCCCGCAGGGCGTATATCTGGCGGGTCACCTGGGCGTCTTGGTAGATGTCGGGCCCGGTGGCCGTCTCGGTGCCGCGGACCCTCGCCGGGTCCACGGTGAAAGGGCCGTCCTCGGGGTAGCCGACCACCGCCGCCTCGGCGCCGGCCGGGGCCGGACCGGCGAAGGGCAGCGGCGGAAGCCCCAGGTGGGGGACGTAGAGGACCGCCACGTCGATGCGTGGGTTGTAGTAGACGACCCGGGCGGCGGCGTCGATGACCCGGCCGGCGCCGTTGTCGACGATCTCCACCGAGCGGGCCCCGGCCACCACGTGGGCGTTGGTCACCACATGGTCGCCCGACTCCACGAACCCGCTGCCCTCGCTGCCGGTCGAGCACTCCGGCTCCGACGCCAGGATCTTGACGATGCTCGGGGCGTCGGCGTCTATCACCGACGCCGGCACCGCCCCGGGGGTGGGTGCCGGGGTCGGGAGGAGGCGCTGCTGCTGGAAATGGTTGAAGATGGGCGGGAAGGCCCGGTCCTGCAGGCTGCGCAGGAGACCGGAGAAACCCTGTGACACCGACACCGGTACCACCGAGTCCACCCCGTGGAGGACCAGCGAGTCCTGGATCTGCGGGGTCAGACCGGTCGGGGGCAGGACCGAGACGGCCATGGCCATCGCCCACGCCACGAAAAGCAGGGCCGCCACCTGGCCCACCGCCCCGCCGAGCGCATCCACCTGCCCGACCACCCGCGACAGCGGGTCTCGTCCCAGCCGGCGCCGGAGCGACCAGGCCAGCCAGGCCGCCCCCTCCTGGCCGACGACGGCCAGCAGCACCACCACCGCGATGGCCACCGGGCGGCGGAGGGCGGGCGACACCAGCCGCTGCGCCCGCGGCGCCACCACGCTCATCGCCAGCCACGCCCCCCCGACCAGCCCGGCGACGGTGGCCGCCGAGACGAGCAGACCGTTGCGGTAGCCGCGCCACGCGAACAGCACCGCCACCACGGCCAGGCCCAGGTCCAGCCAGTCGCCGCGCACCGGTCAGGGCCTCCTGGCTGCGCCGCTCGACGCCATGACCCGAAACTATCCCGGCCGGCCCCGGAATCCGGGGCGGGCGGCCCGCACGGCCGGGCCGGCCGTCACGGCTCGAGGATGGAGCGACCGGCTGCCACGGCCAGCGCGGCCGCCTCGGCAGCCGCCGGGCGCTCGGATACAGGACCGGGGCGGCCCAGGTGGTAGCCCTGGCCGAACTGCACACCCAACGAGCACAAGGTGCGCAGCTCCTCGGGGGTCTCGATGCCCTCGGCCACGACCCGGGCCCCGGAGTCGCTGGCGAAGGTGACCAGCGCCGAGGCCAACGCCCGCCGGACCGGGTCGATGTCCACCCCGCAGCTCAGGTAGCGGTCCAGCTTTATGATCTCGGGGGCCAGCTTCAAGATGTGGGTGAGGCTGGACACGCCGGCCCCGGTGTCGTCTACGGCCAGCCAGGCCCCCTGGCGGCGCAGCGGCTCGAGCCTGCGGTTGAGACCGGGGTAGTCCTGCACCCGCAGATGCTCGGTCAGCTCTATCACGGTGCGCTGCGGGCCGGCCGCCTCGACCAGCTCCATCATGGCGTCGGAGGTGATGGTGTCGGCGCTGGCGTTGACCGCCAGGCGGATCCCCTCCGGCAGGCCCTCCAGAGCGGCCAGGGCGCGGCGCAGCACGGCCAGCTCCAGGTCCCGGCCCAGCCCCACCCGCTGGGCCTCGGCGAAGCACACGTCGGGCGGCCGGTACGGGACCGACCGGAAGCGGCACAGGGCCTCCACCGAGACCATCTCGGCGCTGGCCAGGTCGAATATCGGCTGCACCACTATGTCGAAGGCCCCCTCGGCCAGCGTGGCCTGCACCCGGGTCCGGCTGGCGGTGTCGGCGGCCAGCCCGGGCTGGGTGACGTTGGCTACGAACTCGGCGATGGAGTCACTTTCGCTGCACCCGTAAGGGTCGGCCCCCTGCTCGGCGAGGACCTGCGCCACCGCCCGTGATGTGTCGGTCGCGGCGGCCACCGCGTTGGTGACGAACTCCGACAGGCGGGTCAGGACCTCCACGTCGGGCGGGGAGAACGCCGCCGGCTGGGAGGAGGTCACCTTGAGGACCCCGACCGGCCCGCTGGCCCGCCGCAGAGGGACGCACACCATCGAGGTGATGCCCATCTCCTGGCAGGCCCGGCGGTCGACCCGCTCGTCGCTGGAGGTGTCGGTGCAGACCATGACCCGCCCGCTGCGGATGGCCCGGCCCGACAGGCTGCCTTCGAGCTCCAGGCGGACCCCGACGTGGGAACCGAGCGTCCCGGCGGCGCAGACATAGCTGAGGTGGTCCTCGGTGGCGATCTCCACCACCGACGCCTCGGCCCGGGGGATGAGGGCCATGGCCTGGTCGACTATCCGGCGCAGGACCACGGTCGGGTCGACCGCCGCCCGCAGCGCCGCGGCCAGCGGGTCCGTCTCCCCGGCCCGGGCCGGGTCGCCTTCGAAGCGGCCACCTCTCACCAACCCCAGTATCGGCGCGTCCGCGTCCCGACTTGAGAGGTTTCGCGCCGATCATCCGGTTCGTGGGGAAACGGGGAGATCGCCACGGAAAAGCGGAACACCCGCCCCTGTCAGAGCTGTACGGCACGGAGGTGGAACCATGGACCCGGGCGTGGATTGGGCGGGTGGCTGGTGGAGCGGCGCTCGGAGATGGACCGGGGCGAGGCCCGGTGGCTTCGTGGGCTGCCACAACCGCCTCTGCGACATCCACCACATCCGCACCTGGGAGGAAGGCGGCCCCACCGACGTGGACAACGGGTGCGCCCAGTGCCGCCGCCACCGCATGCTCCACCGGTAGCCGCCGGCCGTTCGCCGACAGCTCTCCGTTCAGCTGTCGCGCCGGGCCGGACGGCGTCGGCCCTTGACCTCGATGCCTCGGAGGAAGATCTCGCTGAAGG
>JAKAXG010000618.1 GCA_021827225.1 Actinomycetes bacterium
ACCGCCTGCAGCCCTCCTCCGGCCAGGGGGTCACCACCGTGGTCATGGGGAACTGCGGGGTCGGCTTCGCCCCGGTCCGCCCCGGCGACCAGGACCAGCTGATCGAGCTGATGGAAGGCGTGGAGGACCTGCCCGGGACGGTGCTGCACGAGGGGCTGCCCTGGAGCTGGGAGGGCATCGGCGGTTTCCTCGACGCCCTGGACGGCCGCCCCCGTGACATCGACTGCGCGGCCCAGGTGTGCCACGGCCCCCTCCGGCTGTACGTGATGGGCCGCCGGGGTGCGGACCGGGAGCCGGCCAGCCCGGACGAGATCGCCGAGATGGGCCGGCTGGCGGCGGAGGGCATCCGGGCCGGCGCCCTCGGCTTCACCACGTCGCGGACCCTCAACCACCGCACCAGCCGGGGCGAGCCGACCCCCACCCTCACCGCCGCCCGGGACGAGCTGGTCGGCATCGCGTCGGCCATAGGCGACACCGGCACCGGCGTGCTGCAGGTGATATCGGACTTCCCCGACTTCGACGATGAGGGGGAGACACTTCTGGAGATGGTGCGCCGGTCCGGGCGTCCCCTGTCCATCTCCCTGGCCCAGTCCGGCCCCGGCGACGGGTACCGGCGCCACCTCGAGTTGCTGGAGCGGGCCAACCGGGAGGGCCTCACCATGCGGGCCCAGGTCGCGGCCCGCGCCATCGGCGCTCTGATCGGCCTCGAGGGCAGCGTCAACCCGCTGCAGCACTCCGGAACCTACGCCGGCCTGGCCGGGCTGCCGCCGGCCGAGCGGGCCGCCCGGCTGGCCGGCCCGGCGGTGAAGCGGCAGGTCCTGGCCGAGCTGGCCGACCGGCCGGGGGGAACCCGGCTGCGCCTGGAGAGGGTGTTCGAGCTCGGCGACCCTCCCGACTACGAACCGGCACCGGAGGCCAGCGTCGCCGCCCGGGCCGCCCGGGACGGGCGGGCCCCCGAGGACCTGCTCTACGACCTGCTGCTCGGTGCCGGCGGCACCGCCCTTCTGTACATGCCGGTGCTCAACTACTTCGACGGGAACCTGGACGTCGCCGGGGAACTGCTGGCCCACCCCTGCACGGTGCCGGGCCTGGGCGACGGCGGGGCGCACGTCGGGACCATCTGCGACGCCAGCTTCCCGACCACCCTGCTGGCCTACTGGGGCCGCGACCGTGACCGGGGCCGGCGGTTCGAACTGCCGTGGATCGTGGAGCAGCAGTGCCGGGCCACCGCCCGCACCGTCGGCCTCCGCGACCGGGGCGTGCTGGCCCCCGGCTACCGGGCCGATATCAACGTCATCGACTTCGACAACCTGGCGCTGCACCCGCCGCGCATCGTTCGCGACCTGCCGGCCGGGGGGAAGCGGCTGATGCAGGAAGCCGACGGGTACCTCCACACCTTCGTGGCCGGCGTCGAGGTCTACGCCGGCGGCCGGCCCACAGGGGCGCTCCCCGGGCGGCTGGTGCGCGGCGCCCGGCCGGCGCCGGCGGGGGTCGCCGGATGAGCCCGGCGCCGGTCATCTCCGCCGGCTCGCACACCACCGAGCCGTGCGGCATCGATACCCTGGCCCTCGCTTGAAGGTTCGATTCGCCGTCTCCGTGGGCCTCGGCCCCCCCGACCCGTCGCTGCTCGCCCCGGTGGTCGAGCGGGCCGAGCAGCTCGGCTTCGACACCATCTGGATGTCGGATGTGCCGTCGCGCCCGGCCACCGACCCTTCGCTCGGGGTGGCCTACGCGGCGGCCCGCACCACCCGCATGCACCTGGGCATCAACGTCATCCCGTTCGGTTCCACCCCCTACGTGGTGGCCCACCGCCTAGCCCAGCTGGACCGCCTCAGCGGTGGCCGCCTGCTCGTCACCCTGGTGCCGGGGCTGGACCTGCCCGGCGAACGGGAGGCCCTCGGCACCGCCGGCCGGCACCGGGGCCGGATGATGGACCAGGTCATACCAGAGCTGCGGTCGTGGTGGGCCGGGGAGGCGGCCGGCGGGCTGCGGCTGCCGGTCCTGCCGGTGCAGCAGCCGCTGGAACTGTGGCTCGGCGGGTCCGGGCCCGAGGCGGTCAGCCGGGCCGGGCGGCTGGCCGACGGCTGGCTGGGATCGCTGGTGTCACCCCGGCGGGCGGGGGAGATCCGGGCCGGCATCGAAGCGGAGGCGGTGGCCGCCGGGCGGTCCATCGACCCGGAGCACTTCGGGTTGTCGATCGGCTACGCCCGCCACCCCGGCGACGTGGAGCGGGCCGGCCGGCTCCGGTCGCTGCGGCCCCGCCGCCCGGAGGACGCCGCCGACCCGGCCGAGCTGGTCCCCGTCGGCGGCGACGCCCTGCGCCGGCTGATCGGCCAGCTGGTCGACGAGGGCCTGTCGAAGTTCGTGGTCCGGCCCGTCGCCCCCGTCGACGACTGGGACGGCGAGCTGGCCTGGCTGGCCGACACCGTCTTGGACCTGCAGACCTGAGCCCTGCTGGATCGGGACGGCCCCGAGTGGTGGATTTCTGCCACCTGCGGGCAGAAATCCACCACTCGACGAGGCGGTGGGCGGCCCGGCGCCTACCTGGCCCGGGCGATGCCGGCGGCGTCGGCGATGCGGTCGGCCACCTCCCGGGCGTCGCGCCCGGGGCCCACACCGACGATGAAGCGCTCGAAGCGGCCGGCGTTCAGCTCCACCTGCACGGCCCGTTCCTCCCGGCGCAGCACGTTGAAGTCGTACTTCTTGTCCCCGTGGATCCAGGTGCCGATGGCCGCCACCCCGCGCATGGCGGTGCCGGCCATGCGCCGGCCCCGCAGCGCCAGCCACGGCTTGTCGATGGCCCGGGCCGAGCGCACCGCGCTGAGCGGCACCCGGATGTCGGCGTGGAAGCCCAGCATCTTCTGCCTGGTCGGCAGGTGCAGCACCAGGTCGGACCCGTCAACCACCAGTTCAGCCACGGCGGCAGCTTAGAGGTTGCCGTTTTCCCCGGTGGGCGGTCAGGGGGCCAGGCCGTGGAGGCGGGCGTAGGCGGCGGCCTGCATCCGGTCCCGGCTGCGGGTCTTGGCGAAGATGCGGTTGATGTGGGTCTTGACCGTCGCCTCGGACACGAACAGCTGCCCGGAGATCTCCCCGTTGGACAGCCCGGACGCGATGAGCCCCAGCACTTCGACCTCCCGCTCGGTTAGCCCGTCGGGAAGCGGGGCCGGCGGCGCGGCGCGGGCCGGACCGGAGCGGGCGGCGTTGAGCAGCGCGCTCTGCACGGCCGGGTCGAGCACCGCCTGGCCGGCGGCCACCGCCTCCAGGGCCCGGCGGATGTCGTCGCGTGTGGCGTCCTTGGTCAGGTAGCCGGTGGCCCCGGCCGACAGGGCGGTGATCACCGAGTCGTCGTCGGCGTAGGTGGTGAGCACCACCACCGCCGGCGCCGGGTCCTGGGCGCGCACCGCGGCGGTGGCCGCCGCCCCGTCCATGCGGGGCATGCGCAGGTCCATCAGGATCACGTCCGGGCGGTGTTCGGCCGCCATCTCCACCGCCTCCACCCCGTCGGCGGCCAGGGCCACCACCTCCATGCCCGGCAGCGTCCCGACGATGGTGGCCAGCCCCTCCCGCACCACCCGCTGGT
>JAKAXG010000619.1 GCA_021827225.1 Actinomycetes bacterium
CGCAGGGTTCGTGGCCGCCAGGGTCAGGTGGTGACGGCGGGGGTCATCCCTCCCAGTACACGGCCCTCTCGGGGAGGATCCACCGGACCCCGCCCCGAGGGTCGTCGTCGTCGCCCCGGTAGCGGGGGATCAGGTGTACGTGCACGTGCCCGATGGTCTGGCCGGCGGCGTCGCCGACGTTCACGCCGATGTTGTAGCCGTCCGGCGCAAACTTCTCGTCGATCAGGTCCCGGGCCTGGGCCAGGACGCCGAACACGGCCGCCGTCTCCTCCGGCGACAGGTCCCAGAACAGCGGGGTGTGGCGCCTGGGCAGGACGAGGCAGTGGCCCGGGTTCAGGGGGTACCTGTCCATCAGGGCGACGACCTCCGCGGTGTGAACCAGCAGGCCGTCCCCGGAGAGGGCGGCGCACAGCGGGCAGTCCGGCACCGGTCAGCGGGATGAGCCGGCGCCGGCCCGCTCGCGCGCCCGGCGGATCTCGACAACGGCCTCCGCGGCGTCACCGAAGCCGAACACGTCCGAGTGCTTGGAGGGCTCGAGGTCCTTGTACACCTTGAAGAAGTGCTGTATCTCGTCGGTGAGGTGGGGGGCGAGCTCGTCCAGGTTCGAGATGCCGCCTGCCGGGCCGTCGTGGCTCGGGACGGCGATGATCTTGGTGTCCCGGCCGTGCTCGTCGGACATCCAGAACACGCCCACCGGCCGGACCATGATGTGGCAACCGGGGAAGGTCGGCTCGTCGAGGATGACAAGGACATCCAGCGGGTCACCGTCGTCGGCCAGGGTCCCGGCCAGGAACCCGTAGTCGGCGGGGTAGTAGGTAGCCGAGAAGAGCCGCCGGTCCAGGAAGATGACCCCGCGCTCGTGGTCGTACTCGTACTTGTTACGGGTGCCTTTGGGGATCTCGATCACCGCCTCCACGGACCCGTAGACGTCAGACATCTCCGGTCCCGACTCCCCGTTCCCAGTGCCTCTGCGACCTGTTCATCCGCGGTCCCCCGACCTGCTAGCCGACCAACTGGCAGTCAGAGCATAGAACGGGAGGGGCTGGAAGGCGGTCAGGTCACCGTGGGCCAGCCGTGGTGGGAGAGGCGCCGGTCCCGCAGGCGGTCGGCGCGGCGGTAGAGGTCCCGCAGCAGGCGGTTGGTGGGGTGCCTGGTGAGGAGCGGGTGGGCGCGGGTGGGGGCTTTCTCCGCCCACAGAGCCATGTGCGCGGCCAGTACTCCGGGCTCCGGGTTGGGCCATTCCGGCAGCAGGTAGGGGCTGACCAGACCGGTGCTGGCGTACTTCCAGGACCGGTCACGCAGGTGGCCGATCGCCGCCGATACGTCGTCGGTCTCGTGCGTCTCGTGGGCCCGGAAGCTGGTGATCAGCTGGTCGATGATCTTGTTCGCCTCCTCGCCGCGGGTCGTGAACAGGTCGGAAGGTGAGCTGTGCCTGGTCAGCTCGCTCCACTCCTCGAGCAGCCGGGACCGTTCCCGGCACCCGCCGCGCAGGCCCGACGCGGCCGGGCGGCTCTCGGGCACCGCCTCGAGGAGAGGGCACAGCGTGCCGCCCACTATCGAGTCATGCACCGCTATCGCCGCGGCCAGCCGGTACGCCGCGGCCGCCCGCTTCGGGCCGCCCGGGTCCGCCCCGGTCACTTCCGTGATGAACGACTCGACCGTCCGGTCGTAGCCGGACAGCAGGTCGGGGATGGACGGAGGGCGGCGGCTGAATGTCCGCTGCGGCCGCACCGGCGGAGCCGGCTGGCGCCCGGGGGACGACCATCCGTGGTGCGAGTCGTTCCACTCGTGCACCCGGTCGATGCTCCTGTAGATGGCGCGCAGGGTCCTGGACGTCGGGTGCTTGTAGATCATGCGGTGGGCCCGGGCCGGCGCCCGCCTCGTCTCGATGGCCATTGTGGCCGCCATCACCTCAGGGGCGACGCTCTCGCTCGCCGAGTCCAGCAGCTCCCCGACCCTGGTCGTCTCGTCCTCGACGTGCTGCTCGAAGCTCTGCCGCAGCTCTGCCAGGATCTCCTCCATCTCCGCGCCGAACACGGGGTACACGTTCCGGGCGTTGACCCCCTGGCTCAGCGACTGGAAGCGGGCCAGCAGCGATTCCCGGTGCTCGCAGCCCTCGCGCAGCCGGCCGGCCAGCTCGGGTCCTCCCGGCAGGTCATGCAGCAGCGGGCACAGCGTGGAGCCGACCACGGAGTCGTGAGCCGTGAGCACCCGGCTCAGGACGTGCATGGTCCGCACCCGGCTGGTCCCGGTAGTCGTGGCCGCCGCGTCGTCGAGGACGTCCTGGATGCTCCTGTCGTAGTGGGCGAGCAGGTCCCTCAGCGAAACGTTCCTGGGCGACTTCTTCATCTCGGTCTGCGACACGGGCCACTCCTCTCGTCGGGAAGTCCCAGCTAGACGTTTCCCCGCAACGAGCTCCGGCGGCAGGGGCCAAGGTCACCACCGGGCTGCACCTTGGCGGTCAGCCAGCTGCTCCATCACTTTCTCCCCGATGCCGCGAGGGTCGGGACGGCCGCGAAGTCGCGGAACCACACGTAGGCCCGTCCGCATCCTCTGCCCGGGCCCCAGTCGTAGGTAACGAGAGTTACACGACGGGATGACCTGTGTGCTACCGTCAGGGATACCTTCCGTTCCCGCTGCCGTCACCTTCGAGTAACCGAGGAACCGTGGACCACCTCGCCGTCACCACCCCCGTGTTGCCGCCCAAGGGTCTCAACACCTCGCTCTACCTCGATCTCAACCATTTCTCGCGGCAGACGGCGTGGGCGCACGGTTTCATGCACAACTACGCCCTGTGGCTCGGCCCGGTGCTCCTCGCCGTGGTCTTCGTCGCGACCTACGGGGTCGCCTGGTGGCAGCGGGCCTCGAGGGTCTCAGCCCTGTTGATCATCGGCGGGATAGGCACGTTGGTCAGCCTCGGGTTGAACCAGATCGTCGCCCACGCCGCCGAGGAGCTGCGCCCCTACGAAACCCATCCCCAGGCGCTGGTGCTGGTAGCGAAGGCCAACGACTACTCCTTCCCCTCCGACCACTCGATCATCGCCGGCGGCCTCACCGTCTCCATCCTCCTGGTGGCCGGCGGCGAGATCTGGCGCCGGAGGGGGGAGGCTCACGGGACCGGGGCGGCCCACGTCGGCAGGAGATGGGTACCCGGATGGGTTCGTACCTTCGCCGCGGTCAACGTCGTGCTGGGCCTGTTCCTGTGCTTCGCCCGGGTCTATGTCGGGGCGCACTATCCGGGGGACGTGGTGGCGGGCTACCTGCTGTCGTCGCTGGTCGTGCTCATTCTCTCGCTGCTCCGTTCCTTCGCCTACCGTGCCGTTGACGTCATGGAGCCGACGGCTCTCGGGCACCTGCTGCGCAGGCCCTCGCCCGCCGTCGCGAGCTGACTGCAGCGGGGGACCAGACCCGTTCCCATGTCCGCCCACCCCGCCACGATCTACCTGGCCGGTCCGGAGGTGTTCCTGCCCGAAGCGGTCGAGCTGGGGGAGCGCAAGAAGGAGATCTGCCGGCGCCACGGCTTCGGGGCCATGTTCCCGCTCGACCACCGGCCGGGAAACCCGCCCGAGGCCAAGGA
>JAKAXG010000016.1 GCA_021827225.1 Actinomycetes bacterium
GGGACGACCTGGAGCGGGCGATGACCGGGCTCGACCCGCGCGATCTGGCAATCATCAGGATGCGTTTCGGACTCGATACCGGCGAGTCCATGACGCTCGACGAGGTGGGGAGCAAGTTCGACCTGACCCGGGAGCGGATACGACAGATTCAGTGCAAGGCTCTGGAACACATGCGGAGGAACTCCGACGTACTGGAGTTGGGGGAATGGATCGCCGAGGACCTCGCGTGACGACCCCTTCTCCCGAAGCGATTGTCGGTCCCCGGGACCTGCAGGCCAACTGTGAGGCCTTCGTTCGTTGGCTGGAACACCGTGTACTCGTTGCAGCTCGGGGCGACGAGGACGAAGTCCTCGAAGTGGCTCCATCCGGTCGTTACTGGTTGGCCCGACTCGCCCCGCAAGAAGCGGTGCTCCAACTGGCCTTGGGCGATCGCGGCGAGCGACTCGACCCGTGCGCCACCGGCCTCAGGGTGAAGCCGAGAGGTCCCGCTCCTTGGGACTTCGACGTTCGTGTGGGCGCTCGGTGCTGGATCAGGGCCGAGACCAACAGGTGGGTCAAGAGCGAGCCTGTGGTGTCAACGATCCGCATCCGGATCGACGACGATGCGCCAGCCTCGATTGTCTTCGGCGCCGACCTCCTGGCCGCTCGCTTGAGGGAGGTCGACCCGGATGCCGACCGGGCCGCGGAGGTCCGAGTCGACGTGGAACTGGCCGGCGACGGGCGAGCAGAGCTGACCGTGACCATCGTCAACACGTCACCGCAGCCGGGTGCAGGAGGAAGTAGACTCCAGCCGGATCCCAATCTCTACGAGGTCACTCTGGCGCTCGACGGATTGGAAACCGAGCCTTATCTCCTGGAGTCCATGCCGGACTCGTTCCGATACAACCGGGAGATCGAGGCCTACGGCGTCAATTGCGGGGCCGAGCGCATCGGCGAGACGATCACATCCGTCGATGCTCCCGTGGTCGACCGATGCCGGCCGCGGTACTGGCATGCCCCGGAATCCGAGCCCGATCTGAGCTTTGCGCACCTGGGGCGCGACCCGATCCCGAGCCTTCGCACCCTGGTCCGCGAGCTGGAGTCGTGGGGCGACGTCAACTGGGCCGATGAAGCTCTGGTACGGCGCTCGGAGCAGCTGTCGTGGAGTCCGGAAATGCTCGCCGAGGCGAGGGCGGAGGGCGCAAGGTTCGACGAGGAGTTGGGTCGAATCCGGCAGGGCGTCGAGATCATCGTCGAGAACGACGACCTGCGCCACGCCTTCATGCTGATGAACGAGGCCATGGAGCACTCGGCGAATGGCCGATACGCGGGATGGCGTCCCTTCCAGATCGGCTTCCTCCTCTGCAACCTGGTCTCACTCACCGATCCCGGGAACGACGCCGACTATGCCGACATCGTGTGGTTCGCCACGGGCGGCGGAAAGACGGAGACCTACCTGGGCTTGTTGGTCACCGCAGCCCTCTACGATCGGATGCGAGGCAAGTCGAGTGGGATCACGGCGTGGAGTCGCTTCCCGCTGCGCATGCTGTCGCTACAGCAGACCCAGCGCTTCGCGGACGCCATGGCCGGTGCCGAGCTGGCGCGCAGGCGAGCCGGTCTCGACGGTGATCCGTTCTCCGTCGGATTCCTGGTCGGCATGGGAGCCACACCCAACTACATAAGACCCGAGCCCGAAGACGGGCAGCCCGACCCCGACGACGACGATATGCCGGCCCGGTTCCAGGTTCTGCTCCGCTGCCCGTTCTGCCACTCGAAGGGCCTGACGATGGCCTTCAACCGGCGGTACTGGCGCCTCGAGCACCGATGCGGGGGTGACGCATGCCCATGGCCCGAGAGGTCTCTGCCGTTCTACGTGGTGGACGAAGAGATCTACCGCTTCCTGCCGACGGTGGTCGTCGGGACCCTCGACAAGGCGGCTTCCATCTCCCTGAATGCAGCGATGCGTGGGTTCGTGGGTCCTCCGCACGGGATTTGCTCCGAAGAAGGTCACGGCTACGCCTACGCACCTCGTTCCTCCCGTCCCAATGGCTGTCTGGTACCGGGGTGCAGGGGGAGCAACCGTCCGCTGACGATGGCCCGGGACCTGTTTGCTCCCCGGTTCCGACTCCAGGACGAACTCCACCTCCTGAGGGACAGCCTCGGTGCCGTTGACGCCCACTACGAGGCCCTGCTCGACGAACTCCAGGAGCAGCTGACCGGTCACCGACCGAAGGTCCTCGCCTCCTCCGCAACTCTCACCGGCTTCCAGAAGCAGGTGGACGTCATCTACAAGCGGAAGGGACGAGTCTTCCCCCTCCAGGGTCCGAGCGCCGTGCAGGGCTTCTGGACCTCGGACACCGATGACCTGGCTCGGCGCTTCGTGGCGGTGGCGCCCAGAGGAGTGACCGTGGAATACACGGTGGACCGGATGGTCACAGTGATGCAGAACGAGGTCCGTCGGCTGATCACCGAGCCGGAGGCGGTCTGCAAGGAAGCCTCCGTGGACTCCCAACTCGTTCCGCAACTGCTCTCGCTGTACGGCACCGACGTCGTCTACGGGAACTCCCTGCGGGACCTCGACGCCGCCACCCGTTCGCTCGAGACGCAGGTCCCCGTCTATCCGCCCCCTCTCAATGCCGTCCAGCTCACCGGTAGGACCGACTTCGACACCGTGCGCAAGGCCCTGGAAGAGCTGGACAATCCCCCTGAGGCGTTCGAGGACCGGATACACGTGATCGCCGCCTCTTCGATGATGTCCCACGGCGTGGACATAGATCGCCTCAATGCCATGGTCGTGCTCGGCATCCCGCTCACCACAGCCGAGTTCATCCAGACCACTGCCCGAGTCGGCCGGCGCCATCCGGCGCTGGTCTTCGTGGTTCACAAGATCGCCAGGGAGCGGGACGCCTCCGTCTACAGATCCTTCGCAAGCTTCGTCCGCCAGGGTGATCGCTTCGTCGAACCCGTCCCTGTAACCAGGCGCAGCAGGCGGGTGTTACACCGAACAGTGGCGGGGCTCGAGATGGCCCGGATTCTTGCTCTCCACGAGCCCCGCAGCGGTGTCGCGCTGAGCACAGTCAGGAGCCTCCGGCAGTACTTCAACGACGCTGACGTTGACGAGACGAAAGAGCTGGAGGCACTCGTCCGTACGCTGTCGCTCGGCAGTGACCTCGATCAGCCGGCTCGCTCCGATCTCGAGCGGTGGGTGGAAGGGTTCTTCGCCAATCTGCTCGACCCTGCCGGCACATTCCGTTTCCCGAGTGATCTCTGCGTCTGGGGGAAACCCATGATCTCCCTACGTGACGTCGAGGAGCAAGCACCGGTGAGGGACTGACGTGAAGGAGTGGAGGAGCGGATCGCAGATTCTCTTCGGGTTCCTCCCCGAACAGACCGTGGACCTCAAAGGTCGGATCTGGAAGGTCGCTGAATGGGTCAACGCTCGGCGAGAGAGCGTCGACCCGACTGCGCTGAGGCGAGAACTCAGGCGGCAGGCGGCCCCTTGGGCGATCGCCGGCAAGGACGGTCGCTTCGTCGAGAACCTGCATCGAGGGTTCGATGTCGAAGTGCTGTCGTTGAACACCGCCAACGGGGTACGGGTCGAGCCGTTCCCCAACATCTGGTCGTGCAAGAAGTGCGGCCGCATAGGTCGCGCCCCGACTTCTACCTGCAAGTGCGGCGTGCGGAGTTGGGGCCAGCTCCATTTCGTCGCCTACCACGGCTGCGGCGCCATACGGGAGCCGTGGATTCGTCCCTGCCCCGATCACAAGGAAGTGCGGGTCCGGTTCCCCGGGACGGCATCGGCAGGAGAAATACGCTTCGACTGTCCCGTGTGCTCCCGCGTCATGTCCAAGGGCTTCGGCTTCCCCAAGTGCGAGTGCGGCAGCGGACCCATGCAGCACAACGTCCACAGGGCGGCGTCGGTGTACACACCGCGAGGAATCGTGCTGGTCAACCCGCCGAGCCCGGAGAAGGTTCAGCAGCTCGAACGAGCGGGCGGGTCCAGCCGGGCGCTCGCATGGGTGATCGAGGGCTGCGAGACGCGCTGGCCCGACTCGGCCAGCCACACCAGAGCCAGCTTCCTCGAACAACTCAAACTGCAGGGCCTCTCCGCTGCGCTCGCCGAGAGCCTCGCCGACCAAGCCGAGAAGTCCGGGGAACTCGGTTCGTCAGGCACCGATCTGAGTCCTCTCGAGGGCGCCCAGCGGGAGGAGGCCGAGTCGGAGGCGGTCACCATCGCACTGGGGTTGGCCGACTCTCGAGCAACTGTGGCTGACCTCGCCAGCGCCACAAATGATTGGACAGAGCTGGGGATTCTGTACCGAACCGAATACCCACTCGCACTCAGGCGCGCCGGCCTCCATTCCGTGGAGCTCGTCGACAAGTTCCCCGTCATGACCGGCAACTTCGCCTACACCCGGGGGGACCCCGCCACCGGCGCTAGCAAGCTGGTCCCGTTCCGGAACCCGAGAGGCGGTTACGTCGTCTACGCCGACGTGAGCGAGACCGAATCCTTGTTCGTCCGCTTGGACCCACGTAAGGTCGCCGACTGGCTCCACCAACGAGGGTTCGCGCTGCCAGCTTGGGATGACGCTGCATCGGCACGAATGGCCATCCTGCGCGCCGCGCATGTACCGATGCCGGGCGAGAACCCACCGGACCGGCCCACCGCCGGCACCGCTGTTCTGACCCTGATCCACTCCTACTCGCACCGGCTCATCCGGAGGTCAGCCGTTTTCGCTGGCATCGAACGTTCTTCACTGGCCGAGCTGCTCGTTCCTTCCCATCTCGGCTTCTTCCTCTATGCGGCCGCCCGAGGCGATTTCGTACTCGGCGGCCTGCAAGCCGTCTTCGAGTCCGAGCTCGACCAACTCCTGACCGATCACGTCGCCGCTGATCATCGATGCCCTCTCGATCCCGGTTGCTCGGCTGCGGGCGCCGCCTGCATGGCCTGCCTCCACCTCGGCGAGCCGTCGTGCCGGTACTTCAATTCCTACCTGGATCGGACAGTGCTGTTCGGCCCAGCGGGCTACCTCAGTCCATCTCCCGACTCTCGACCGGTCCGCTCGACCACCTGACATGGCCGAGACCTACCCGCCGATCCTGCCGGAGGACACCCCGAACTCGGAGGTGAAGGTCTTCCGGTCTCTTCGAAGGCTCGGACCCGCGTGGCGAGTGTTCCACTCCGTCACCTGGCAGTCGTTGAGAGGACGACGCCCCGGCGACGGCGAGGCCGATTTCGTCGTGCTCCATCCCGACCACGGTCTCGTGATCATCGAGGTCAAGGGTGGGGCAATCGAGGTGCTCGACGGTGAGTGGTTCAGCACCGGCCGCAGCGGAAGGTTCTCGATCAAGAATCCCTTCGAGCAGGCCGTCGCATCGAAACATGCCCTCCGCCGCTTCATCGAGAACCTCGACCCGCCCCTGCCGCGGGTCCCGGTCGGTCATGTCGTGGCCTTTCCGGATTGCAGCCTCGGGTCCGGCATCGGAACCTACGGTCCTCGTGAGCTGATCTTCGACAAGAGCGATCTCCTGGAGCCGGAGACAGCCCTCGCACGCGCCCTGGGGCACTGGCAGCAATCGGCCCACTTGACGAGCGATTCCGTCTCCCGACTCACGACGCTGCTGGCGCCGAGCGCGGTCGTCAGACCCCGATTGAAGGGCGACCTCGACACGTTGGAAGCCGAGTTGATCGAGCTCACCGACCAGCAGATTCGGGCCATGCGCCACATCCGCCGTCAGCGTCGTGCTGCGGTCTTCGGCGGCCCGGGTACAGGTAAGACCATCCTCGCCCTGGAACGGGCCCGCACCCTTGCCGCCGATGGATTCGGGACCTTGCTCACCTGCTTCAACGCTCCGCTCGGCAGGTCCCTCGAGCGGACGACCGCAGACCTCGCCGGCGTAACGGCAGGTACGTTTCACTCTCTGTGCTTCAAGCTGGCATCGAAGGCCGGTCTGAACGTCCCGCCGGACCGCTCGCCGGACTGGTGGGCGCTCGGCGCACCCGAGTTGCTCACGCAAGCAGCAGGACGCCTCGGTAGGACCTTCGACGCCATCGTCGTCGACGAGGGTCAGGACTTCCCGGACTCGTGGCTCATGGCTCTCGCCATGCTCTTGTCGGAACCCGACGACGGTCCCTTCTACGTCTTCGCAGACGATCAGCAGGCCCTCTTCCAGCCCGATTGGGAGCTTGGGATGGACCTCCCCCCGTTCGATCTCGACATCAACTGCCGCAACTCGCTGCAAATCGCCGAGAAGGTGGCGGCCGTCTTCGGAGGCGACGTCCTGACACTCGGAGCCGCCGGCCCCCGACCGTCGTGGGTCCGGTGCGACGGCGACGACCAGGCCGTGGAATCCGTGCAAGACCTGGTTGCCCGCCTCATCCTGGACGAGATGGTCGACCCCTCCCGGATAGTCGTGTTGTCCGATCAGCGGCAGTTCGTCGACCGCCTCCGTCGGCTCGTGGTTGCGGACTCGGTCTTCGTCGAGTTGGACAGGACCGGCGTGGTCACCGAGACGATTCAGCGCTTCAAGGGCCTGGAGGCGGATGTCGTCATCTGCGTGCTGCTGGGGGCGGCCACCGAGGACCTTAAGCGGGCCGCCTATGTGGGTTTCAGCAGAGCCAAGTTGATGCTGATAGCCGTGGGGCGATCCTCGCTCCGCTCGGCCTTGCACTGGGGCTGACTCGCGGCGCCACGCCCTCGGAGTGAGGACCACCGTTCCCCACCTCGTCAGTCTTCGGTGTCGTCCTCGATCGGCGCGAGATCGTCCAGCGGCGGCTCCAGATCGACCCCTTCCGGCAGAGCCCCCTCGGGGACCGTCCAGCTCGGATCGTCGGGCGAGTAACGGTCCTCGGGGGCCACGCCTTCGTTGCGCACGACCACTTCTCGCCGCATCCTCTCCACGAGCTCCGGTAGTGAGATGGTGTTCGCTGGAGGCTGATTCCGGGGAGGAGCGTCCTCCACATCGAAGAAGCCGACCTGACCGTTGTCCTCGAAGAGCCCGATGTAGACCTTCTCGAACAGGTCCGGCCGGACGGAGTCGGCACCGGTGCGCCCGGCCCGCTTCCGAAAGGTGAACACCGCATGGGCGAACGAGCTCTGACCGGTGGCCCCGTCCCACGATGCGTCGACCGGCAGGAAGAACAGTGCGAACAGGACGGCATAGGGCTGTCGGCGGTGAAGGACGTCGGCCTCGTCGCGCAGCTCCATGTCGTTGCGCTTGACGTTGCGCACGTAGCGGCCGAGATGGGCTTCCTTGGTGTTCGTCTTCCCGTGGAAGTCCCTGAACGAGTAGGTCTTTATCGAGACCCCGAGGATGAGCCCGGCGGCGTCGTCCCACACCCCGACATCGGTCTTCTTGCTGTCGAGCTTGGCGCCCACTGTGAACTCGTGACCGGTGCCGTCCGGCCGAGGCGTGATCCGGGCCTTCGGGTAGATCGGCCGGAGCCGGTCGGCGACCATCATGGCCAAGCCGGTACTGAGGTTCTGGGCGTAGTTCTTCTTGACGCTGCGGTTGTCGCCGAAGGCCGGCGGCTTTTTGCCGCCGGGCGACTTGGCTGCCGCCTCGGCCAGTGCGGCCAGCATCGGCGCGCCGTCCTGGTCCGGTGACTCGGCGTCGGGCACGGCCAGAGGCTAGGTCGCCGGTCCGGGCAGGTCGGGTGATGCCCCGATGCGAACCGTCCGGGAGATTCGCTCGGCCGCCTGCTCGGGGTCCTCGTGTTCCCAGACCCGGAGGACCGTCCAGCCCGCCTCGGCGAGGCGGGCGTCGGTGTCCCGGTCGCGCGCGACGTTGGCGGCCAGCTTCTGCTCCCACCACTCCCGGTTCGCCTTCGGCGTGGTGGCGTGCAGGGGACAGCTGTGCCAGAAGCATCCGTCCACGTAGACGGCAACACGAGCCCTGGTGAAGACCAGGTCGGCGCGGCGTCGGCCCCGGAGGGGGGCGATGTCGACCCGGTAGCGCAGACCGAGTCGCCACACCGCCCGGCGCACGGCCAGCTCGGCCCGGGTGTCCCGGCGGGCTTGGCGCTCCATACGCCTCCGGACCGCCTCCGACGAGGCGGCCGGCCGGTCGGGGCGACGCCGATCAGGCGACGACCGAGTGCCCCCCGGTCATCACCTGCAGGTGGTCGTCGAGATCGTCGAGGAACCCATCAGCGAAACGGAGGCCGCTCCTGCGGGCCCTGGAGAGGAAACCGGCGGTGGCCTTGGCCGACAGCGGCCGGGCCGAGGCCAGGTCCACCAGGCGGTCGAGATGAAGGTAGGGCTCGTGGAGAGGCCACATCGAGACGTCGACCGCCCACGCCTTCCCGGCGGCCCCGAAAGCCGCCGTCGGCCACCGCTCACCCGACTGGATGGCCGCTCCCTCGAGGATCGGTTCGCCCGGATTCGCGATACGGCTGCCGAGCCAGGTCGACACGCCGACGGTTACGGCGTTGCCGACCAACTTCCAGCGGGCCCCGCCCCTGGTCCCGGCGGATGACGCCGGCTCGGTCCAACCGGCCGGAAAGCCCTGCATCTGCTCCGCCTCGTCGATCGAGGGGACCACGACTCGTCCCCCGTCGGGGCCGGCCGGCCACCAGATCGCCGGAGGGGAGGGGATGCCGACCGTCGAGCCCCCCTTGAGGGTCGGCACCGCATCACGGGCCCAGCCCACGCCCCGCAGTCCTTCGGTCCAGTAGAAGCCGAATGCATCGTCGTGGTACCGGTCGACGGGCGGCTCACCGGCGTCGTCGGCGAACAGTACGCCCCTCGGATCGAGGTCCCGGGCCGCAACGAACAGCACCCTCTGGCGGCGCTGCGGCACGCCTGCGAAGCGGGAGTCGACCAGCCGGTAGGCCCAGCGGTACCCGAGCGACTCCAGCTCCGAGGTCAGGTAGCGCATGGCCTCGCCCCCCTCGAGGACCAGCATGTTGCGCACGTTCTCGAGGATCAGGACCGGCACCCGCCGGCGGCGCAGGAGCCGGAACACCTCTCCCACCAGTCCCGACGCCTGGCCCCGGATGCCACTCGTGCGCCCGGCCTGGGACAGGTCCGTGCAGGGGAAGCCAGCTGTCACCACATCCACCTTGGGCAGAGACCGCAGGTCCCGCACGTCGCCGGCGAGGGGAACTTCGGGGAATCGGTGTCGCAGCACCGCCTGAGCCGGCTCCCACCACTCGCAGAGCAGTTCAGTCCGGCCTCCGGCCGTCGCCAATCCTCGCTCCAACCCGCCGATCCCGGCGAAGAGCCCGGCGACTCTGAACGCTCCGTCGGACGCCACGGTTCCCAAACTACATCGCTGGAACTCATTCCTGAGGAAGTTCCGGGTGTCCTCGTCGATGCTGAAGAGTGCCGGTACGCGCACCCCTGCCTCCGTGCTCGGGCCGAGGCAAGGCGCCCCTGCCGGTGGGTACACAGAGGGCGGCTCGAAGTCGCTGCCCGAGGACTGCCCGACAGGGTGACGACCCGGCCGGACGACGCCAGGGTAGGGCGTTGGTGCGACCGGGATGTGCAGCGGCACCGACGGAGGAGGTGAAAGGTGAGGTGGGGGGCTTGCGAGCTGGTCGACCCGAGGGCCGCTCTTCCCGGCCGGCCCGCTCACTGCTCTACGACGGGGTCCGCAATACACGAAAGCACATGAAGGCGATTCAACCCGACCAGAGGAGTGGCTCGGGGGCACGCCGTGGCCGTCGCCTCGGCGTGGTCGACCGCACCTTCCACCGGCTGATCGACCACGGCGACCTACTGGCCTATCGCATCGGCCGGCTGATCCGAGTCAGGCGGCAGGACCTCGACGGGTTCCTGGCCGAAAATCGAGTGGCTCCGGGCGGCATCCGCCACCTCTACCCCGGTTGACCGCGCCGCCGGGCAGCCCGGGTTGCCCCACAGGCGCTGGCCATCCAGCCTCCTCCACGCTGCGGCTGCGAGGCCCACCGCCCGGCGGTGGCCCACCTCGTTCGGCTGCAACCCCTCCAGGCCAATTACGCCTGCGGCTGCAGGAGCTACCAAGGCCAGGGATACACACTCGCACTGGGTGCAGACCCCCGCCGCCCTGCGGCTCGAGCCTTGCGGGGCGACTGATTCCTCGGCTCCCGGCCGTCGCCGCCGCCAAGACTGGGCCGGCCCGGCCGCCGGGTCAAGGTCGTACGTCCTCGCTTCGCTCCGGGCGCTCCACCTTGACCCACCACCCGTCCCGGCACTTCCGGCAACTATGACGACCAGGAGCCTCTCTGCTTGGCTGAGGCAGGGCCCTCTTGAGAGGCGGCGGAGCTCTCCGCCGCTCCGTCACATCCTGACCGGCGTAGCCGGCAACTTCGCTCTCGTCCTGCCCGACCGGCGCGAGCCGTGATCCTGCACATCAGGCTCCGCCGCGACTCCACGGGATACCCGCCGTTCGAGTCGGAGGAGGTCACAGCCTCTGAGGTCGGGGATCGTCTGCATCGACTGGCCGGCACGCCCGCCTTTGCCTCCGGCCTCGCCGTGGGAGACACCGTACGGGTCGCACACTTCGGTGGCGACCGCTGGGTGGATCAGTTGGTCGAGCCGTCCGGTCACTCCACCGTCAGGGTCGTCGCGCTCGGATCGAACTCTCTGGACCGCCTGCACGACGAACTGATCCGGACCGGATGCGAAGTCTTCCCGACTCCCGTCCCCGGCGTGATCGCCGTGGACATCCCGGCACCCGTGCCCTTCGACAGTGTCCGGAGTCTCCTCCAGACGGGCCGGGACTCCGGCGCGTGGGACTTCGACATCGGGTTGCAAGCCCACAAACGGTAGGGAGGGCGGGCGAGGGTCGTGGCCCTCGAATCGGCGGCGGCCGGGCCTTCCAGACGCAGCCGCCCATCTTGACTGGCACCTTGACTGTGCCGCCGGCACCGCCGCTGACCAGCGCTTACGCGCCGATGGCGGGCCGGTCGACGGCTGCGGGAAATTCTTCGCCGGTCAAGGTTGCGGTCGAGGTGGCAGTCAAGGAGCGGGTCCGAAGGTGGCCCCATGACGCCGCCCCGTACCCGACTGGTCGAGACGCTGGCCGCCTGGCCGGCCACCCCGCCCGCTACCCGCCCCACCCGTTCATGGGAGGACGATCCCCTCCTCTGCCGGTTCACCAACCCGGCTCAAGCCGCAAGCACAGCCGCCACCGATGACGCCGTCCTGGCCGCCCTGGCCCGCCGAGCCGACCATGCGGCCACCACAGCCGCCCTGGCCGCCGTCGCCATCCATCTGGTCCCGGTGGTGCGCCGGTGGGCCCGGTCTGGGCTGGTCGGCGCCGACCTGGCCGACGCCGAGGCCGGCCTCGTCGCCGAGGTGCTGGCCCTCCTACGCAGCGGCCCCCCGGGAGCCGCCCCGGTCGTGGCCCAGAAGGCTTGGCACCGGGTGGCCGGCCGACGCCGGACCGCCCGGGCCCGGTCCGCCCGGCACGTACCGCTGGGCCCGGACCGTGCTGCGGGCCCGAGCCCTGACGACCCCCTGCGCCACATCCTGGCCGCTATTTCGGAGGCCATCACCGCCGGAGCGGTGACGATCACCGCCGCGTCGGCGCTGTGGGCGGTGGTGTGCGGCTGGTCGGCCGTGGACGCCGCGACCGCTACCGGCTGCTCGGCGTCGGCTTGGCGGGACCGGCGAGACCGCGGCCGGCGAGCCATGAGGGCCCTGGACTATCCGGACGGGAGCTACTGATGCTCTCCGTTGGCATCGTGTCGTCGGCGGGGATGGGCTACTACCTGAGCACCGTCGGCTCGGGGGTGGACGACTACTACGCCCGCACCGAGCCCGGCACCTGGGTGGGCGCCGGCGCCCAGCGCCTGGGCCTGAGCGGGGACGTCGACGCCTCCCAGGTCGACGCCCTGGCCGAAGGCCACCACCCCCTGACCGGCGTCCCGCTCGGAGTGCGGGTCCAGAAGGTGGCCGCCTTCGACCTGACCTTCTCGGCCCCCAAGAGCGTCAGTGTTCTGGCCGAGCTGGCCGACCGCCCCACCGGCGAACTGGTCGAGGAGGCCCACCGATCGGCGGTGACCGCAACCGTCCGATTCCTCGAGGCGGAGGGGGTGCTCACCGGGCGACGCGGTCCGGGAGGAGTCGACCGGGTCGCCACCGAAGGGGCGGTGGCCGCCGCCTTCGTGCACCGGACCAGTCGGGCCGGCGATCCGCAGCTGCACACCCACCTCCTGGTGTTCAATCGGGCCCGGGGCGTCGACGGCCGATGGGGCGGCCTCGACGGCCGCCGCCTGTTCGGGTGGGCCAAGACGGCTGGCTACATCTACCAGGCCGCACTGCGTGACGAGTTGACCCGCCGCCTAGGCGTCGAGTGGACCCCGGTGCACAACGGTGTGGCCGACGTGGCCGGCTTCGCCCCGGAGCAGCTGGAGGAGTTCTCCACCCGCCGCAGCCAGATCGAATCCGCCTTGGTCGCCGCCGGCCACGGCACCGCCCGGGCCGCCCAGGTCGCCACCCTGGCCACGAGGCCGCCCAAGCCCGAGCCGGTCGACCCCGCCCGCCAGCGTCTCGACTGGTGGGCCCGGGGGACCGCCGTCGGGCTGACCCCTGACCGCCTGGCCGAACTCACCCCGCTCGCTCCCGGCCAGCGGGCCATCGGCCCGGAGCACGACGCAGCAGTGCTGGCCGGGCCGACCCACCGGACGGAGCCATCGGCCGAGCCGCAGACCCCGCCGCACCCGGGAACTCAGTCGGTAACTGGGCTGGCCGCCCGCCTGGCCGCCGCCGACGGGCTCACCGCCCATGCGTCCACCTTCGACCGGCGCGACGTGCTGCGGGCCGTGGCCCAATCCGCTCCAACCGGTGCTGCGCCCGGGGCAGTGGCAGCCGCCGCCGATGCCGTCCTGTCCGACCCGGCCATTGTGCCGAGCGACCGCGACGGCCGCATGGCCGGCCGCCTGTACTCCACCGTCGATTTGATCAGCCTGGAGCAGGCTGCTCTGGCCGCCGCCGGACGCCTCGACCACGCCGGCTCCGGGACGTGCTCGGCTGCGGCGGTGGGCGCCGCTCTGGCCTCTCGGCCGGGACTGGGCGACGAACAGCGGGCCATGGTCGAGCGTCTCTGCACGTCGGGGAGGGGCGTCGATGTCGTCGTCGGCCGGGCCGGGACCGGCAAGACCTTTGCCCTCGACGCTGCCCGTCAGGCGTGGGAGTCCTCCGGGCACACGGTCATCGGGACCGCCCTGGCCGCTCGTACCGCCGCCGGGCTACAGGCCGGCACCGGCATCGCCTCCACGACCGTCGACCAGCTTCTGGCCGACCTGTCCCGGCCGGGACCGGCTGGGACCCTGCCACCCCACACTGTGGTGGTCGTCGACGAGGCGGGCATGGTCGGCACCCGCAAGCTGGCCGCACTGCTGTCAGCCGCCGAGCGGACTCGGGCCAAGGTGGTGCTGGTCGGCGACCCGCGCCAGCTGCCCGAAGTAGAGGCTGGCGGACTTTTCGCCGCTCTCGCCGATCAGGACCCGGTGGAGCTGACGGTCAACCGCCGCCAGGACCACGCATGGGAGCGCGCCGCCCTCGACGAGCTGCGCCACGGCGACGTCGGCCGGGCCGTCACCGCGTACCGGGAGCACCAGCGCATCACGCTGCACCCCACGGCGGACTCCGCCCGAGACGCCCTGGTCGACCGTTGGTGGACGGCCCGGGCCGAGCTCGGCGCCGACCGGGTACTGATGATCGGCCTGACCCGAGCCGATGTCAACGACCTCAACGATCGGGCCCGGGCGCGCCTCCGCAGCGCCGGCCGGCTCGGAGCCGACGGGCTGACCGCCTCGGGGCGGGAGTTCGCCGTCGGCGACGAAGTGATGGCCCTGCGCAACGATCGCCGGATCGGCCTGCTCAACGGGACCCGGGCCACAGTCACCGACCTCGACCACGCCCAGGGCTCCATGCACCTCGAGACCGCCGACGGCCGCGCCGTCACCCTCCCGGCCGGCTACCTCCAGGCCGGAAACCTGGCCCATGGCTACGCCGTCACCGCTCACAAGGCCCAGGGCGTCACCACCGGCCGCGCGTTCGTGCTCGGCTCCGACCGCCTTTACCGGGAGGCCGGCTACACCGCCCTGTCGCGGGCCACCGACCGCACCGAGCTCCACGCCGTCGCCGCCAGCTCGCCCGGATGGGAACCGGCCGCCGGCACCGACGGGGACCTGACCCGGCTCCTGCGCCGCTCCGCCGCCCAGACTCTCGCCTCCACGCCACCCGGCGGTGCCCTCGACCGGGCCGCGGTGCGCGACGCCGCCCTGGCCGACCCCGGGCCCCACCTCCTCGACCGGCTGGGCCCACCCCCACCGGCCGGGCCGGCCCGGGCCGCGTGGGCCGCCGCAGCCACCGCCATCGACACCTACCGCTATCGCCACCACGTAACCGGCCCCGACCCCCTCGGACCGGCCCCGGTCGACGACACCGCCCGAAGGGAGTGGGAACACGCCATGGCCGCCACCGCCCAGGTCGACCGCCATCGCAGCCCCGACCTCGACCGTCACCTCGGCCTCTGACCGACTGACTGCTGACCGACCCACTGCTGACCGATCCACAGCGAGACAGGAGAACCACCGTGACCGTCCACGACCGCTTCCGGCCCGTCGATCTCATCGGGCGGCTGCCGCAGCGCGAGCAACTGCGCCGCCTGCGTGACGGCCTGGCCGACCACTGGTCCACGATCCCCCGCTGGCCCGACCACCACGCCGGCGCCTACCTCGGCGCCGGCGCCCGCGACCCGGTATTCACCGGCCCCGAACACGCTGCCCTGGTCATCGGGCCGCCCCGATCCGGCAAGACCACCTCGGTCGTGGTGCCGGCGGTGACCCTGTGGCCCGGCCCGGTGGTCGCCACGTCCACCAAGACCGACGCCCTGGCCGTGACCACCCCGCTCCGCCGCCGGCACGGCCGGGTGTGGGTGTGGGACCCTAGCGGCCGCCTCCCGCTAACCCCGGAAGCCGAGCGGCTCCAGTGGTCGCCGCTGGCCGGCTGCTCCGACTGGGACACCGCCATCGACCGGGCCTGGATGCTGACCCAGTCGGCCAGACCGGACCCGACCGGCGACGCCCTGCACTGGACCGAACGGGCGGCCGCCCTGCTGGCTCCGCTACTCCATGCCGCCGCCCTCGGCCGCCATCCGATGTCGACCCTTCTCGGCTGGGTGCACGGCCGGGAGACGTGGCACGCCCTCGACCAGCTGGCGGTCACCCCGGGCGCCACTATCGCCCACCGGCTCCTGGCCGGGATCGCCTCCACCGACGGGCGGGAGTTGTCAGGCATCTGGTCCACCGCTGACAGTGTGCTGGCCGCCTACCGCAGTCCCACCCTCCTCGAAGCGGCCGACCGGCCCAACTTCGACCCGGCGGCATTCGTACGCTCCACCGACACCGTCCACCTCGTCGCCCCCGGTGCCCGAGCCGCTCAGCACGCACCGGCTATCTGCGCCCTCCTCGACCAGATACGGACCCACGCCATCGGCTGCGGCGGGCGTCCCATGCTGTGGGCCCTCGACGAGATGGCCAACATCGCGCCCCTGCCCAACCTGCCCGCCATCGTCGCCGACGCCGGCGGTCAGGGCCTGCTGGTCCTCGGCTGCCTGCAGGACCTGTCCCAGGCCCGGCACCGCTGGGGCTCTCGGGCCGACGGACTGCTCACCCTGTTCGCCAACACCCTGCTGCTGCCCGGCGTAGCGGACCCGCCCACGCTGAAGGCGGTGTCGATCCTGGCCGGGCGGGTCGATCGGCCCACCCACACCGTCACCCGGACCGGCCTGCTGGTCCGCCAGCGCTCAACCGCCACCCGGCTCGAGCCGCGCCTGCCCCCCGACGTGATCGCCCATGGCCGGCCCGGCCACGCCCTCCTGCTGCGGGCCACCCACCCGTCGTGGCTCCGTCTCACCCCCTGGCACACCACCCCCTGGATCACCGCCCGGATCGGAGGCAACCGATGACCCACACGACCGACCGCTACACCACCGACCGCCAGACCAGCGACCACCAGATCACCGACCACCGAACCAGCGATCACCACAGCGGCCGCGGCGACCCGACCGTCCCGCGTCTCCTGCTCACCCCGCTCCAGGCCGGCGCCGCCCTCGGCATCAGCCGGACCCGGGTGTTCGCCCTCCTGGCCTCCGGAGAGCTGGAGTCGGTGCAGCTCGGCCGCAGTCGGCGCATCCCTGTCGCCGCGCTCGAGGAGTTCGTCGGTCGCCTCCGGCAGGTCCCCGGTGACGCACCCCATCGGTAGCATCGAGAGCGACACGAGCCGTCCTCGTCGTCGCTCGCCGGTACCGGCCGCTCCAGTCGCCCACCGATGAGAGGACAAATGTGGCCCACGTGAGGAAGAGGATCACCGCCCGGGGCGAGGTCCGCTACGACGTGCGCTGGCGGGTCGGCGGTGCCTCCCGGCAGCGGGCCTTCCGTCGCTCGGCCGATGCTGCCGCCTTCGCGCGAGAGATCGAGCGACGGGAGGTGGCCGGAGCCAGTTTCGACCCCCAGCGAGCCGAGATATCCCTGGCGGCATGGGCCGAGGACTGGTTGGCCCAGCGCCGCCGTCTCGACGGCCGGCCCCTCGCCCCTCGGACCAGGGAGATGTACCGCTACCAGCTGGACCGATTCATCGTCCCGGCCATGGGGCAGCGGGCCATCGGCGACATCCGGGTCGGCGACGTGCGGACCTGGCACGCCCGCATCGCCGACGAGGTGAGCCCGCTGCAGGCGGCCAAGTCGTACCGGCTTCTGCGGGCCATGCTCAACACGGCGGTCGAGGACGAGCGCATCCCGGCCAACCCGTGTCGCATCCGGGGCGGCGGGGTGGAGCGGTCCCCCGAGCGGCCCTTCGTCGACGCCGAGATCGTCCTGCGCCTGAGCGACGCCATCGAGGACCGCTACCGGGCCCTTGTACTGCTGGCCGGTTTCGGCGGCCTGCGCCTGGGCGAGCTGCTCGGCCTGCGCCGTCGAGACGTCCTGGCCGACCGGTCCCAGGTCCGCGTTGCCGTCCAGGCCGTCGAGCTCAAGAGCGGTGAGCGGATCGTCACCGCACCCAAGACCGACGCCGGTTCGCGCACCGTTTCCCTGCCGGCATCGGTGACAGCCGCGCTCGTCCGCCACGTCGATCGCTACACCGGTCCCGGCCTCGACGACCCGGTCTTCACCGGGCCGTTGTCGGAGGGGCTGCGCCGGGCCACCTTCTACACCGCCTGGTCCCGGGCGGTGACCGCCTGCGGCCAGCGGGGCCTGCACCTGCACGACCTGCGCCACGCCGCCGGCACTTTGGCCGCCCAGCAGGGCGCTACCCAGCGGGAGCTGATGGCCCGCCTCGGTCACTCCTCGGCCGCCGCAGCCGCCCGATACCAGCACGCTGCGGAGCGCCGCGACGCCGTGATCGCCGACGCCCTGCAGGCCGTGATCGACGCCGCCGGCCGTCTCTCGGACCCATCTCGGCGTCCTCAGCTGGATAACGCAGATTTTCCGGCCGCGTTATCGACGCGTTACGGCGGGCCGGACGAGGCCTCCGCTTTAGTCCCGGAAGACCCCGAAAATGGGCCTCCACCAGGACTTTCGTCGAGAGCGAGCG
>JAKAXG010000620.1 GCA_021827225.1 Actinomycetes bacterium
TCTGTGGTGAGCGTGGCGGCGTCGGTTTTCGATCTGCAGCTGCGCCAGTGGGTGGTGGGAGCCCAGTCCATCGCCGACGTCTACGACCGGATAGAGCGGGCGGTATGGGTGCTGCTCGAGTTCTCCGAGCGGCTGCCGGCCGACCAGTTCTCCGTGGCCTGAGCCGGCCGGGTGGACCGGGTGGACCGGGTAGCCGGGTGGTGGGCTGAACCAGCGCTGACAAGCACAACAAGCACACGAGGAAGAGGAGCAGAGTGCCCGTAACATCGCAGGTCGACGCCGGCGGCATCGCCCAGGTCGTGATGGACTGTCCGCCGGTCAACGCCTTGAAAGTGTCGGAGTGGTTCGACCTGGCGGCCCGCCTGAACGAGCTCGGCCGGGACCCGGCGGTCCGGGTGGTGATCCTGCGCGCCGAGGGCCGGGGTTTCAACGCCGGGGTCGACATCAAGGAGATGCAGACCACCGAGGGCTTCGACGCTCTGATCGGCGCCAACCGGGGATGCTTCGCCGCGTTCGCCGCGGTCTACGACTGCCCGGTGCCGGTCATCGCCGCCGTCCACGGCTTCTGTGTGGGCGGAGGCGTGGGCCTGGCCGGCAACGCCGACGTGATCATCGCGTCGGAGGATGCCTTCTTCGGGCTGCCGGAGGTCGACCGCGGGGCGCTCGGCGCCGCCACCCATCTGAGCCGTCTGGTGCCCCAGCAACGGATGCGGGCCATGGTGTACACATCCGACACGGCCAGCGCCGCCGAGCTGCACTCGTACGGATCGGTGCTCGAGGTGGTCCCCCGGCCCGAGCTGGAGAAGGCGGCGCTGGAGCTGGCCGGGTCCATCGCCGCCAAGTCCCCCACCGTGATCCGGGCGGCCAAGGAGTCGCTCAACGGGATCGACCTGTGGGACGTCAAGCGGTCCTACCGCTTCGAGCAGGGCTTCACCTTCGAGCTCAACCTGTCGGGCGTGGCCGACGAGCACCGGGACGCCTTCGTATCCAAGCGGCGGACGGACACCTCCCGATGAGCGTCACGGCGACCATGCGGTCCAAGCTGATGAACGAGCAGGAGGTGGTGGCGTCCCTGGAGGACGGGATGACCATCGGCATAGGGGGCTGGGGCAGCCGGCGCAAGCCCATGTCCATCGTGCGGGCCATCGCCCGCAGCAGCCTGCGGGATCTGACCGTCGTCAGCTTCGCCGGTCCTGACCTGGGGATCCTCTGCGCCGCGGGGAAGGTGGCCCGGGCCATGTACCCGTTCGCCTCGCTGGACTCCATAGCCCTGGAGCCGCACTTCAGGGCGGCCCGCCAGGCGGGCCTGGTGGAGGATGTGCCATTCGACGAGGGGATGTTCCTGCTCGGCCTGCAGGCGGCCGCCTGGCGGGTCCCGTTCCTGCCCACTCGGGTGGGGCTCGGCAGCGACCTCATGGAGCTCAACCCGACGCTGGCCACCGTCAGGTCGCCGTTCGAGGACGGCTACGAGTTGGTGGCCGTACCGGCGTTCCGCCTGGACGCCGCGATCTGCCACCTCAACCGCTCGGACGAGCATGGCAACGCCTCGTTCCTCGGCCCTGACCTGTACTTCGACGACCTGTTCCTTCGAGCCGCTCCCAGCCGCAGGTTCATCTCCGTCGAAAAGGTGGTCCCGACCCCCCACCTGGCGGAGGAGGCCGGCACCGAGTTGCGGCTGCGGGTGGGCCGGATGATGGTGGACGGCGTCGTGGAACGGCCCGGCGGCGCCCTGTTCACCTCCTGCGTCCCCGACTACGACCGCGACGAATCGCTGCAGCGGGAGTACGCCGCTGCAGCCTCGTCCGCCGAGTCGTGGGCCTCGTTCAGATCGGAGTGGATCGACGTGGACGAAGAGACCTTCCAGGCCAAGGTGGCGGTCCGATGACCGGCGCCGGCCGGCCGGAGGGAGCGGGCCGGGCCGAGGTGTGCGTCTCGGCCCTGGCCGACTGCTTCCGCGGCGACGGCGAGATCGTGGCCAACCCCATCGGAACCATCCCCATGATCGCCGGCCGCCTGGCCCGGGCCACATTCGGCCCGGACCTGATGGCGACCGACGGAGAGGCCGCGCTGATCGCCAACGACGAGGCCTTCGCCTGGCCCGACGGCCGGGTCGTCGAGTACTACAACCCCTACCGGTCCATGTTCGACGTGGTGTGGTCGGGGCGGCGCCACGTGGTGATGGGCGCCACCCAGATCGACCCCTACGGCAACCAGAACTTCGCGGCCATCGGCGCCGACTACGCCAAGCCCAGGACCCAGCTGATCGGGTTCCGGGGGGCCCCGGGCAACACCGTCAACCACGCCACCAGCTACTGGGTGGCCGCCCATTCCCGGCGGGTCTTCGTCGAGAAGGTGGATGTCGTGACCGGCGTCGGCTGGGACCGGGCTGCGGCCGCCGGGCCGGCGGCCACGGAGTTCTTCGACCTGCGCCGGGTGGTGACCAACCTGGCCGTCCTGGACTTCGGCGGCCCGGACCACCGGATGCGCCTGGTGAGCGTCCATCCCGGCGTGACCGTCGATGAGGTGGCGGAGGCCACCGGGTTCGAGCTGGCCATGCCGGCCGAGGTGGCCACGACCCGGTGGCCCACCGCCGCGGAGGTACAGCTGGTCAGGGCGGTGATCGACCCCGAGGGCCTGCGTCACGGCGAGATCCCGGAGGACCCGGAGTGAGCGGCACCGGCCTGAACACGCCGGCGTGCGACCTGCTGGGGGTGCGCTACCCGATCGTCCAGACCGGCATGGGGTGGGTGGCCGGGGCCCGGCTGGCGGCGGCGACCTCGGCGGCCGGCGGCCTCGGGATCATCGCCTCGGCGACCATGACCTACGAGCAGCTGCGCACGGCCATCGCCGAGGTGAAGGACCGCACCGACCGGCCCTTCGGGGTCAACCTGCGCTCAGACCACTCCGAAATCGACCGGTTCGTGGCCCTGATCGCGTCCGAGAACGTGAAGGTGGCCAGCTTCGCCCAGGCTCCCAACGCCGCCCTCATCGGGCGCCTGAAGGAAGCCGGCGTGGTGACCATGCCCACCATCGCCGCCCCCCGCCACGCCGAGAAGGTGGTGGCCATGGGCGTCGATGCCGTCATCGCCCAGGGCCAGGAGGGCGGCGGCCACACGGGCCAGATCCCCACCAGCCTGCTGCTCCCCCGGGTCACTGCCCAGGTGGACGTCCCGGTCATGGGGGCGGGTGGCTTCCACGACGGCCGGGGCCTGGTGGCCGCCCTGGCGTGGGGGGCGGCCGGGATCGCCATGGGCACCCGGTTCCTGCTGACCAGGGAGAGCACCGTGCCCGACGTGGTCAAGGAGCGCTACCTGGCCGCCGCCCTCACCGACACGGTGGTCACCCGGGCCATCGACGGCGCTCCCCAGCGGGTCATCAGGACGCCTCTGGTGGACCGCCTGGAGGGCCGCCGTGGGCCGCTGGCGGCGGGTCAGGCGGTGGCCAACGCCATGCGCCTGCGCCGCTTGACCGGCACCGGGCTGGTGGACCTGCTCCGCGAGGGCGTCGCCATGAAGCGCAACGGGGAGCTGACATGGGCCCAGGTGGCCATGGCCGCCAA
>JAKAXG010000621.1 GCA_021827225.1 Actinomycetes bacterium
CCTCAGCCAGCACGGGCGACGAGCCGGCGATCTCGAGGGCGGCCTGCTCGGACAGGGCCGCCTCGTGGGCCGCGCCTCGGGCTCGAGCTTCTTGGATCGACCGGCTGATGAGGCGGGCGGCCCGGCGGTCCCGGCCGGCCATGGCCGCGACCAGCGCCGCCTCCCGGAGGGCGTGGGGCAGGTTGTTGCGGTACATCCGGGAGTGGATGACGGCCCGACCCGCCGCCCGTCGGGCCCGGCCGACGGCGCGCCGGCGGGCTCGTCCCGACACGGCGGGCAGGCTGGCCGCCAGACCCCGGCGGGCGGTGGCCGACCAGGCGTAGGCCGGCGCCACGTACTCCTGGCGGAGACCTGCAGAGCCGATGATCGCCAGTGCCTGATCCAGCACCGCGCAGGCGTCGGCCCACCGCTCGAGGCGGATCAGGCGCACGGCTTCGGCCTGGCGGACCTCCACCGCGGTGTGGGCATCATCGGTGCCGCGCTCGAGCTCAGCGGCGACCAGCTCCGGGTCTATCTCGCCTGCCGCGGCGCGCGACCACACCGACAAGGCGATGCCGCGCGAGGTCTGGTCGCCGATGGCGGCGGCCCGGGCGTGGACCCGCCGGGCGGTCTGCTGGGCGGCGTCGAGATCCCCGAGGCGGTACTGGCAGAAGGCGATGTGCCAGTGGGCGGTGTTCTCCTCCCAGCGGTCCCCCATCCGGCCGAGCAGTTCGACCGCCTCGCGGCATGCGGCGATGCACTCCTCGAAGCGGGACGCGCCGTAGAGGGCGACACCGTAGAAGCTGAGCGACTGGCCCTGGCCCCACTCGTCGCCGAGAGCAACGCGCAGATCGTAGGACCTGCGGGCGTAGGAGATCCCCCGCCCGAACCACGGGATCATGGTCATCGCCGGGGCGTGCTCGGACCATGCCTGGGCCAACTCCGGGCTCGGCTGGTAGCGCTCCGCCAGGTTCATGCCCCGCAGGTGGCTCCACACGCAGGGGGCCCGCCCGGCGGAGAACCAGTACACGTAGGCCAGGCGGCTGTAGAGCCGGGCGGCCAGCAGGTCCTCGCCGGCATCCTCCAAGCGGCGACGTCTCCAGCGACGCGGCAGGGCGGTGTGGGAGGCCTGGACCAGGATCTCCCACGCGGCGGCGACGAGGTAGCTCCATCCATGGCGGGGAACCCAGCGTCCCAACTGGCGCAGGGCCCGCTCCACGTAGTTGCGGGCCGCGGCCTGGTCCCCCCGCCGGAACGCCACGTCGCCGAGACGGCCCTCCATCCGGGAACGGTTGACCGGACCGTCCGCCAGTTCCAGGGCCGCCTTCAGATGGGCTTCGGCGCCGGCGTAGTCACCGGTGAGGCCGAGCACCTCCCCGAGGCCGGCGTGCATGTCGCAGCGGGCGTCCGGCGAGGCGCCCACCGCGCCCCGCTCCGCGATGCGGTACTGGGCGACGGCCACGTCGAGAGCCTGGCGCCGTCTGGCGGCGTCGGCGGCGGCCATGGCGTGGGGGAAAGCCTGATCGGCCAGCCCGGCGGCGTCGAGGTGGTAGGCCAACTCGAAGTGCGCTCCCGGATCGAGGGCGCCCACCGTTTCGGCCGCCCGGCGGTGCAGATCCCGGCGCAGTTGCGGGGTAAGCTCCTCGAGCAGCCTCTCCCGCAGCTTGTCGTGGGCGAAGAAACATCTGCCGCTGTGTTCGTCTACCCACACCACTCTCCGGCGACGCCCCTCCTCGAGGGCGGCTGCGGCGAGCGCCGGTTCGAGGTCGGCCAACCCGAGCGCCTGGTCCAGGTCGAACTCCTTTCCGAGCACCGCGCCGGCCGCCAGGAGCACCTGAGCCTCGCCCGACAGCAGTCGCAGCCGCTCGCTCAGCACGAGCGCCGCCCGCAGCGACGTCTGGACCGAACTCCATTCGTTGGGATTGAACGCCCAGCCGTCCGCCTGGTACTGGATCAGGTCACTCTCGACCAGGCCCCTCATCACCGCCGCCGCCATGAACGGGTTGCCCTCGGACAGGCGGGCCACCGTCTCGCTCACCTCGGGCGCGGTCGGCCCGGCCATCGATTCGCAGAGGGCCACGATCTGCGCGCCGTCGAGCGCCGGCAGGGTAAGGTGCAGGGCGGCTGGCGCAGCCCTGAGGGGGTGGTCCTCGGCGACCTCCTCGGAGCGGAACGCGGCTACGATAACCAGCCGGCCGTCGTTCGCGCCTGGCATCCGGGTCGGATCGGGCCACTCGTTCAGCAGCTTGACCGTAAGGGTGTCGGCCCATTGCGCGTCGTCGAGCACCACCACGACCGACCGGCCCGACGCAGCCAGGCTGTCGAGGAGCAGGCAGAGTGAGTTGATCGTCCGGGCCTCGCCGTAGAGCTCCGACCCGTCGGGTTCCGCCGCCCGGCCCTCGCCGCTGGCCGGACCGCTTAACCCGGGTCGGCCGAGCACCTCTGCCAACTCGGGCAGCGCCCGGGCCACGGCGTCGCCCAGTGAGCCGAGCTGCGCCACCAGGAAAGACGCCAGGGAGCTGTCTTCGCGGCACACGCCGGCCAGAGCTGACACCACACCGTCGAGGATCTGGAACGGGCGTCTCGCCACCCGGTCCGTTCCCTGGCCCCTGAGCACCATGGTGCGGGGGTCGAGGGCCAGGCAGACCTCGTCGAGCAGCCGGCTCTTGCCGGCACCGGACTCCGCTTCCACCAGGACCAGGCTGCGCCGCTTCGCAGGCGAGGCGAGCATGTCCTCGAGGACGCCCAGATCCCGGCCGCGGCCGATGAATGTCGGCTCGGTCAGGCGCCTCCTGCGGTCAAAGGTCCCGATCGTCAAGGGAGGATCCGCGACGCCCGATTCCAGGCCCTCGGCCAGCAGCTCCAGATCGTGGATCACAGCCGAAGCCGACTGGTAACGCTCGGCGGGGTCCTTGGCCAGCAACCTGGCCACGATGGCCTCGAGGGCCGCCGGCACTCCCCGACGGGCCTGGCGCAGGGGGAGCGCCTCCTGGCTGGCGTGAGCCTGGAGCAGCTCCCCGACGGACGCCCCGTCGAAAGGAGGTTTGCCGGTCACACATTCGTAGAGCACCACCCCCACCGAGTACAGGTCGCTCCTCTCGTCGACGGGGACCTTGATCAGGCCAGCCGCTTCGGGAGCCAGGTAACGGGCCGTGCCGACCGAGGCGTAGCGCAGCGACGGGTCGAGCCAGGAGCTGCTGGCCAGGCCGAAGTCGATGAGAGCGGCCGAGAGCGCCGGGCCCGACCCGGCGACCATGATGTTCGCCGGCTTGACGTCACGGTGGACTACCCCCCGGTCGTGGGCCGCGGCGAGATCCTTCAGCACCTCGATGCCGACCCGCAGAGCGGGACCGCACGTCAGCGCCCCGTCGAGCAGGAGCTGTTCCAACGTCATGCCTTCGACGAAGGACTGGACCAGGAACATGGTGGATGTGTCCCGGCCCGCCGCGATCGGGCGGGCCGCCAGGTCCAGTTCGGACAGGACCCTGGACTCGTGCTCGAGCCGCAGCCGGGTGGCGCTCGACATTCCCGCCACGGGCACCAGCTTCACGATCACCGGGGATCCGTCGGAGAGGTCGAC
>JAKAXG010000622.1 GCA_021827225.1 Actinomycetes bacterium
AGCCGCACTGTAGGCCGTGCTCCTCCATGAATCCCTGCTGCACGGGGTCCAGCCCGTCGCCGCCGGCCAGCCCCTCGACGGTACGTACCTCATGGCCGTCGGCCATCGCGGCGAGGGTGGTGCAGCTCTTGACCGGGACGCCGTCGAGCCACACGGTGCAGGCCCCGCAGTTGGAGGTGTCGCAGCCCCAGTGCGTCCCGGTCAGCCCCAGGGTGTTGCGCAGGTAGTGCACGAGCAGCAGCCTGGGCTCGATGTCGGCGCCGGTGTCGGCACCGTTGACCTTCATGGAAACCCGCATCAGGACTCCTCTCCTCGGGCCCGGGCGACGGATCTGGTCAGGGCCCGGCCCACCAGCACGCCGACCAGGTGACGCTTGTAGTCGACCGGCCCCCGCTGGTCGGCGGAGGGCCGGCACCGCTCGGCGCACACGGCGGCCGCCGCCGCGATGGCCTCGGGCGACGCCGGGCCGCCCCGCAGCTGCGCCTCCGCCTCGGTGCAGGTGAAGTGCTCCGCGCCCACGGCGGTCAGGCCGATACCCACGTCGGTCACGGTGTCGCCGTCACCCAGCTGAACGAAGGCGCCGGCGGCCGCGACCGACCAGTCCCCGGCCCGGCGCTCCACCTTCTCGTAGGCGGATCCGGTCCGGTTCCGGATGGGGACCCGCACCTCCACCAGCATCTCGGCGTCGCCTACGACAGTCTCGTACGGACCGACGTGGAAGTCCCGCAGCTCCACCGTCCGCTCTCCGGACCCGGATCGGATCACCGCTTTGCCGCGCAGGGCGGCGAACACCGCGGAGAGGTCCTCGGACGGGTCCGCCTGGCACAGCGACCCGCCCACGGTGCCCCGGTTCCGCACGATCGGGTCGGCTATGACCCTTTCCGCCTCGGCGAAGATCCGGTAGTGCTCGCCCAGCACCGCCGAATCCAGGACACCGACGTGGCGGGTCATGGCCCCGATGGCGATCTCGTCGCCCTCCACCCTGATGTAGTCGAGATCGGCCAGGTCGTTGATGTCGATGAGCGTCTCCGGCCGGGCCAGCCGCAGCTTCATCATCGGCAGGAGGCTGTGCCCCCCGGCCACCAGCCGGGCCTCCGGCCCGTGGCGGGCCAGCAGGCCGATGGCCTCCTCGACGCTGGCCGCCCTTTCGTACTCGAACGGTGCCGGTACCTGCATTTGTGTGCACCCCCCACTGCGAGCAGACCTTCTGGCCCGCGCCGAGGATGATCCTGTAGCCGCCCCTGCACGGAGTCAACGGGTCGATAACCCTTCGCTTAACCGCCGTCCGGTGGTGCTACACATGGTGGCGGTGACGCTGACCCAGCTGGAGGCGTTCGTGCTGGTGGCCCGTCTGGGGTCGGTGACGGCCGCCGCCCGGGCTCTGGGCGTCAGCGAGCCGGCCGTGTCGGGGGCTCTCGCCGCCCTCCGCCAGCAGCTGGGAGATCCGCTGATCGCCAGGACGCCTGCCGGTATGGTGCTCAGCCCGGGGGGCCAGCGGTTCGTGCCCATCGCCTCGCAGATAGTTGGACTGGCCGCCGAGGGCCATTCCGTGATCCGCCAGGCCCAGGGGGCCCCGGCCCGGCTCCGGGTGGCCGCCACTTCCACCGTGGCCGAGTTCGTCGCCCCGCCCCTCCTCGCTGCCTTCGCCGCCCGCAACCCGGGCATCGAGACCTCGGTGGGCCTGTCGGAGTCGGCGGAGATGCCGGCCCTGCTCCACGACCGCTTGGCCGACGTGTGCTTCGGGCCCCGCCTGACCGGCGAGCCGGCGGGCGGCCTGGCCTCGGAACCGATGATGCGCTACGGGCTCATCGTCGTTGCCTCGCCGGAGCACCGCCTGGCCGGGGTGCCGGCGATCCGCTGGCAGGACCTGGCCGCCGAGGAGTGGCTGGTGGACCCGTCCGGGATGGACCCCTCCAGCGAGATAGGGATGCTGATGTCCCACCTGCACGTGCGGGTCGACCGGGTCCAGGTGTTCCCCAACCAGGCGGCGGCGTGGGCGGCCGCCGAGCAGGGGGCCGGCGTGGCCCCGGCCATCGCCCATCTGGCCAGCCGCCACATCGGGCGGGGATCGCTGCGCCGCCTGGACGTCGTCTCCACCCCCGTCCAGCTCCTGTGGTACGCCGGCACCCTGACCGCCGAGAGGCGCTCCCCCGAGGTGGCCGCCCTCATGCGGTTCCTGACCACCCCTGAGGCCATGCAGAGCATGCACCGCAGCGACGGGGCCGTGCCGGCCAGCCGGTTCCGCCCGCCGGTGTACGTGACGCTGTGGAGCTGAGGGTCAGGGATCCCACGCGACGACGACGGTCGCCACGCTGTCGCGCTCCGACAGGCCGGCCCCGGCCAGGGCGGCCCGGACCTCAGGGTCCCGGGACCGGTCCAGGCACAGCCGGCGGCGGACGAACGCCACGTGGTCGTCGAGGTCGGTCCCGGACTTGACCGCCGGGCGTGACCGCCGGACCACCTGGGGCCTGTAGCCCAGCCCGTCGATGACCTCCAGGAACAACCCGGCGGTCGGCCCGTCCGGGCGGCTCAGCCCCCAGAAGTGCATCCACAGCGGGGCCAGCGGGGCCGAGGGGTGGGTCTCGGTCAGCTCCACCACGACACGGCGGGACGCGCTGGCGGTCAGGGCGGTGAGGAACCCGGCGACGTCGGCCACGTTGTAGACCACGTTCCGGCACACCACCACCTCCAGGCGTCCGGCGTCGCCCACGACCTTCCCGGCGACCCCGGGCCAGTCGCCCAGAACCTCCCGGTGGGTCACGCCGGCCGCCCCGGCGGCCCGGGCGAAGGCGGCGAGCATCTCGGGGGAGCTGTCCACCCCGACCAGTTCCGTGGCGGGTGGGGCGAGCGGCACGCTGGCCGCCCCGCCGCCGCATCCGACGTCGAGTACCCGGCCGCCACCCTCGAGCGCGGCCCTCGCCAGTTCGTGCAGGGCGCCGTCCCGGGCGCCCTCGGCGCCGAACAGGGCCGGCGGGAAGGCCCACGGCGACTCCGGGGCCCGGGAGAGGATCTCATCGGGGATCCGCCAGGCGGCCAGTTCCCGGGCCCACCGCTCTGCTGCGGTTCCGGCCCCGCTCACGGCACCGCCCTCCCGCTCCTCTCCCGCAGGGATCGCAGGAGCGGGATCGAGGCGATCTTCTCCTCGGTCAGCTCCTCCCACTCGATGCCGGCCGGGCGGTGGCCGCCCGGCCGGCGGCACCGGATGACCCGGGTGGGGGTGGCTATCAGGTCCAGCCGGAAGTCATGGCCGGTGAGCGGGATCCGACCCGCGTCGAGGACCTGCGCGTCGTGGACCGTCGTGACCACCACGGTGCCCGGCCCGATGCCGCCGGGGCCGTGCTCGTGATCGGGACGGCGGGTCGCCATCCACGAGACCCTACCGGGACGGGGGGCACCCTCCGCTACGTTGCTCTCGATGCCGCTCCGGTCGTTCCCGCCCCACGGGCGGTCGCTGCCCCCGAGGCCGTCGCTGCCCCCGAGGCTGTCGCGGCCCGCGAGGCTGCCGCGGCCGCGCCGGGCCTGAGCGGCGTGTCCGGACGGGAGCTGGTGGTACTGG
>JAKAXG010000623.1 GCA_021827225.1 Actinomycetes bacterium
CCACACTGTCGCCGAGCGACGTAGCCGGCATCGTGTCCCGGCTGTCCGAGCGCTACCCGGCCGTGGTCGGCCCGCACGCCGCCGACATCTGCTACGCCACCCAGAACCGCCAGGACGCGGTGGCGGCCATCGCCGGGGAGTGCGACCTGATGATCGTGGTCGGCTCGGCCAACTCGTCCAACGCCGCCCGGCTGGTCGAGGTGTCGGAGCGGGCCGGCTGCCGGGCGGTGCTGGTCGAGGACGAGTCCGAGCTGCGCTTCGAGTGGCTCTGCTACGCCGGCACGGTCGGTGTGACGGCGGCGGCGTCGACCCCGCCTCATCTGGTCGACCGGGTGGTGATGGCGCTGCGGGGCATGGGCGCGGCCACCGTCGAGACGCGCACCACCCGTACCGAAAACGTCAATTTCCCCCTTCCCATGGAGGTTCGTTAGATGGGAATCCCCCTTCGTCAGAGCATCAAGATCGGTAGTTACCTGGCCCGCCAGAAGCTGACCGGCCGGGACAAGTTCCCCCTCATCGTCGAGCTGGAACCCCTGTTCGCCTGCAACCTGGAGTGCAACGGGTGCGGCAAGATCCAGTACCCGACCGACATCCTGCGCAAGCGGTTGAGCGTGGAGCAGGCCGTGTCGGCCATAGAGGAGTGCGGGGCGCCGATGGTGTCCATCGCCGGCGGGGAACCGCTGCTGCACCCCGAGATCGACAAGATGACCAAGGAGCTGCTCGACCGGGGCCGGTTCGTGTACCTGTGCACCAACGCCCTGCTCCTGGCCCGCAAGATCGACCGTTTCGAGCCGCACGACCGCTTCAGCTGGGTGGTGCACATCGACGGGCTCAAGGAGCGCCACGACGAGTCGGTCAGCCGCGAGGGCACCTTCGACAAGGCGGTGGCCGCCATCAAGATGGCCCAGGAGAAGGGCTTCAAGGTCACCACCAACACCACGTTCTTCAACACCGACTCCCCCAAGACCGTCCGGGAGGTCCTGGACTTCCTCAACGACGAGCTGAAGGTGGATCAGATGATGATCTCGCCCGGCTACGCCTACGAGAAGGCCCCGGACCAGGTGCACTTCCTCAGCACCCGCAACTCCCATCAGCTCTTCGCCGACGCCTTCGCCGACGGCCGGCGCAAGCACTGGCGGCTCAACCACAGCCCTCTGTTCCTGGACTTCCTCGAGGGCAAGGTCGACTTCGAGTGCACCCCGTGGGGCATCCCGAGTTACTCGGTGTTCGGCTGGCAAAGGCCGTGCTACCTGATGGCCGACGGTTACACCGAGACCTACCAGGAGCTCATCGAAACCACCGACTGGGACAAGTACGGCCGGGGCAAGGATCCCCGCTGCGCCAACTGCATGGCCCACTGCGGCTACGAGCCCAGCGCGGTCATGGCCACCACGAAGTCCCTGAAAGAATCCATCCGGGCCGCCGTCAGCGCTTAACGTAGGAGGGTATGGGGTTCGATCTGCCGGGGCTGCTCTCGGCACGCGCGGGTGAAGGGGCTGACCTATGGGCCAGGTACCTGAACCCCCAGACGGCGAAAGTGCTGCGCTCGATAGGCCTGGACCGCCAGTGGGTCCGGGCCGAGGGCGCGTACCTGTGGGACGATCAGGGCGACCGGTACCTGGACTGGCTGGCCGGATTCGGTGTGTTCGGGTTGGGCCGCAACCACCCGGTGGTACGCAAAGCCGTCCGCGACGTGCTCGACGCCGACCTGGCCGACCTGGTGAAGATGGACACCCCCCTCCTGGCGGGCCTGCTCGGCGAGGCCCTGATCAAGCGGGCCCCCTACCTGGACCGGGTGTATCTGTGCAACAGCGGCACCGAGGCGGTCGAGACGGCGCTGAAGTTCGCCCGCTGCGCCACCGGCCGCCCCCGCATCCTGTACTGCTCCCACGCCTACCACGGCCTGACCGCCGGCTCCCTGTCGGTCAACGGGGCCTCCGACTTCAGGGACGGCTTCGGACCCCTCCTGCCGGGGACGCTGGTCCCCTTCGGCGACCTGGCCGCCCTGCGGCGGGAGCTGGCGGCGGGCGACGTGGCCGCGCTCATCATCGAGCCGGTCCAGGGCAAGGGGGTGCAGGTTGTGCCCCCGGGCTACCTGGCGGCAGCCGACCGGCTCCTTCACGACGCCGGCGCCCTGCTGATCTGCGACGAGGTGCAGAGCGGGCTGGGCCGCACCGGGCGGTTCTTCAGCTTCGAGTACGACGGCGTGGAACCCGATCTGGTGACGGTGGCCAAGACCCTCTCCGGGGGGGTGGCGCCGGTGGCCGCCACCCTGGGCAAGGAGAGGATCTTCGCCAAGGTGTACTCCAACATGACCCGGGTGCTGGTCCACGACACCACCTACAGCCACAACAACACCGCGGCGGCGGCCGGCCTGGCGGCGCTGGCGGTGCTCGACGACGAGGGCCTGGTGGACAACGCCGCCCGCCGCGGCGCCGAGCTCACCGCCGCCCTGAAGGCGGCCGCCGCCGACTACGAGTTCATCACCGACGTGCGGGGCCGGGGACTCATGATCGGCATCGAGTTCGGCCGGCCGCAGTCCCTGCGCCTCCGGGCCCGCTACTCCCCCCTCAGCGCCGCCCGCAAGGGCCTGTTCACCCAGATGGTGGTGTGCGCCCTGTTCGAGCAGCACCACGTCCTCACCCAGACCGCCGGCGACCACATGGACGTGCTCAAGCTGCTGCCCCCGCTCACCACCACCGAGGCGGACATCGAGTGGTTCATGTCCGGGTTCCGGTCCATCATGGATTCCGTGTCCGGCAGCTCCCGGCAGATCTGGCACTTCGCCAAGGGGCTCACCGCCCGCTCGGTCGGTAGTTGACCCCCGGACCGTCACAGCGTGAATCCCCGCCGCAGCCCGTAGAATGGGGCGGTTGACTACCGGTTGGCCGACAGGCCGCCCAGATGAAGGGAGTAGTGCTGGCTCAGGGTAAGGAGGACGCCATCGTGCTGGAAGGCACGGTGAGCGAGGCCCTCAAGAACGCCATGTTCAAGGTGCAGCTGGCCAACGGCCACGAGGTGCTGGCCCACAACTCGGGCAAGATGCGCATGAACCGCATCCGGGTTCTACCAGGCGACAAGGTCCAGGTCGAGATCAGCCCGTACGACCTGACCAGGGGCCGCATCACCTACCGCTACAAGTAGCCGCACTCCCCCGCCGCTCGTGACCGCCGCCCCCCAGGGGGCGGCGGTTCAGCTTTCTTCGCCGTCGCTGTCGGCCAGCAGGCCGTTGGCGGCCGCCAGGGCGGTCGCCGCCCGCACCGCCTCCTCGTAGACCGCCGTCAGGTGGCGGACGGAGACGTTCGGGTCCATGGCCAGCGGCGGTGCGCCCAGCGACCGGACCACCACCCCGGCGTCGGGGGTGGGACGGATGCTGGTGGTGACCGGGGCCGGCTCGTAGGCGGCTCCCCAGAACCGCTGCTCGGCCAGCCGCCGGGACGCCGCCGGGCGTCTTCTCTTGCTCATCTCAGGCGGCCTCCTCCTCGCTCGGTTCGTCCGATGACGGCTCGTCCTCCACCAGCTCGTCGTCGCGCAGCCCCTCCGGCTCCAGA
>JAKAXG010000624.1 GCA_021827225.1 Actinomycetes bacterium
GGCCCGCCCCGGGCACCTGCACGTGCTGCGGGCCCGGGAGGGCGGCGTCCTGAAGCGGGCCGGCCACACCGAGGCCGCCGTCGACCTGGCCCGCATGGCCGGGCTGACCCCCGCCGGGGTGCTGTGCGAGGTCGTGACGGAGGACGGGATGGGCATGGCCCGCCGGGACGATCTGGAGACCTTCGCCGACCGCCACGGGCTGCTCCTCATCACCATCGCCGACCTGATCCGCTACCGCCGGCGCAACGAGCGCCTGGTGCGGCGCACCGCCGACGCCCGGCTGCCAACCGAGTTCGGGGAGTTCCGCTGCGTCGCCTACGAGAGCGTCATCGACCACGAGACCCACCTGGCTTTCGTCATGGGTGAACCGGCCGGCCAGGCCAATGTCCTGGTGAGGGTGCACAGCGAGTGCCTGACCGGTGATGTCTTCGGATCCCGCCGCTGCGACTGCGGCGAGCAGCTGCACTCCGCCCTCCGCCACATCGCCGAGGAGGGCCTGGGTGCCGTGGTGTACCTGCGGGGCCACGAAGGGCGCGGCATCGGCATCGCCCACAAGCTGCGGGCCTACGAGCTGCAGGACGGCGGGCTCGACACCGTCGACGCCAACGTGGAACTGGGCCTGCCGGTCGACAGCCGCGAGTACGGTATCGGCGCCCAGATCCTGGTGGACCTGGGGATCACGACCATGAGGCTCATGACCAACAACCCGGCCAAGCGGGGGGGCCTGGAGGGATACGGATTGCAGATCGTCGATCGGATACCGCTGCATACGGAACCGAACGAGGAGAACATCCGCTACCTGCGCACCAAGCGGGACCGGCTGGGCCACCTCCTGGACGAGGGGAGCGGCCTGTGACCGTCTACGAGGGCTCGCTCAGCGGGGCCGGTCTGCGGGTGGCCATCGCCGCCGCCCGGTTCAACGACACCATCGTCAACCGCCTGGTGGAGGGCGCCACCGACGGCCTGCGCCGCCACGGCGTGGACCCGGGGTCGGTGGACCTGGTGTGGGCGCCCGGGGCGTTCGAGCTCCCGGTCGTCGCCGCCCGCCTGGCCGCCAGCGGCGCCTACGACGCGGTGATCACCCTCGGCGCGGTGATCCGGGGGGCTACCGGACACTACGACTTCGTCGCCGGCCAGTGCGCCGCCGGGGTGGCCCGGGCCGCGCTCGACACCGGGGTACCGGTCGTGTTCGGGGTGCTGACCACCGACACCATCGAGCAGGCGGTGGAGCGGTCCGGTACCAAGGCCGGGAACAAGGGGTTCGAGGCGGCCATGACCGCCATCGAGATGGCCAACCTCCTGGCCGGACTGCCGAAGCCCGAGTAGCCGTGCTCCGCCTGGTCCTACCGAAAGGGTCGCTGGAGCGCGCCACCCTGGAGCTGTTCGAGGCCGCCGACCTGGCCGTCATCCGCAGCTCCGACGTGGACTACCGGGCCAGCATCGACGACCCCCGGGTGTCCGAGGTCCGCATCCTGCGCCCCCAGGAGATCCCCCAGTACGTGGCCGAGGGCCTGTTCGACCTGGGCATAACCGGCCGGGACTGGATCGAGGAGACCGCCAGCGAGGTGCAGTCCCTCGGGCAGCTGCGGTACTCCAAGGCGACCACCCGCCCCATCCGCCTGGTGCTGGCCGTCGCCGCCGACTCGCCGGTGCAGAGCGTCGGGGATCTGCCGGCCGGCACGCGGGTGTCGACCGAGTACCCGTCCCTCACCCGCCGCTACCTGCAGCGCCACGGCATCGACGCGGAGGTGCGCCTCTCCTACGGCGCCACCGAGGCCAAGATCCCGGAGGTCGCCGACGCGGTGGTGGAGATCACGGAGACGGGCCGGGCGCTGCGGGCCGCCGGGCTGCGTATCATCGCCACCATCCTCGAGTCCTACACCGAGCTGGTGGCCAACCCGGCCTCCTACGCGGATGAGACCAAGCGCCACGCCATGGAGCAGATCCAGACCCTGCTCACCGGCACCCTGATCGCCCGCCAGCGGGTCCTGGTGAAGCTCAACGTGGCCGAGCCGGCCCTCGACGCGGTGATCGAGCTGCTCCCGGCCATGAAGTCGCCGACGGTGTCGAAGCTGTTCGGGGAGGACGGCTTCGCGGTGGAGGCGGTGGTGCCCAAGCACACGATCAACACCCTCATCCCGGCGCTGAAGGACCACGGGGCGACCGACATCATCGAGCTGCCCATCGCCAAGATCGTCCCGTGATCCCGGACAGTCCAGGTTGCGCCGGACGGGCCGGGTCCGGGTCGGGCCGGCCGTGACCTCCGGCCGGGTGGTGGAGTTCGACGAGGCGGTGGGCCTGGGCACGGTGGAGGCCGACGACGGCCGGCGCTACCTGTTCCACTGCACCCAGATCGCCGGCGGGTCCCGGCACATCGACGTGGGAGCCGCGGTCTCGTTCGTGGTGAGGCCGGCCCGGCTCGGGACCTGGGAGGCGGGGGCGGTCACCCCCACGCCGGGGGGATAGCGGGCCCGGACCCCCGGCCGCCCACCCGCGGGCAACGCCGGCACGCCGCCTCATCGCAGCGAATGCCGGTAGCCTCCCACGGATGGCAAACGGCAGCGCCAGCGGGCCCGTCCCGGCCGGTCAGGACCCCGACGAGTACGACCGCCGGCGCCGGCGGATCCTGTGGTCCCTGCCGACCGGCCTGTACGTCCTCGGCAGCCGGGCCGGGGGCCGGCGGAACCTCATGACCCTCAACTGGGCCACCCAGGTGGCCACCGAGCCCAAGCTGGTGGCGGTGAGCGTGGAGAAGGCGGCGGTGAGCCACGGGCTGGTGTCGGAGGGCCGGGCGTTCACCCTCAACGTGCTGTCCCGCCAGGACCGGGCGGTGGTGCGCCGGTTCGTGAAGCCGCTCGACGACACCGGGGACCCGGCAGAGCTGGGCGGCTTCGCCGTGCGCCAGGCGGCGACCGGCGCCCCGATCCTGGACATGTCGGTGGCCTGGCTGGACTGCCAGGTCCGCCAGGCGGTGGACTGCGGCAGCCACACCGTGTTCGTGGGCGAGGTGGTGGACTGCCAGGGTTCCGGCAGCGACGAGGTTCTCCGGATGGAGGACACCCGGATGAACTACGGAGGGTGAAACCCTTTAGGCTCTGGGTGGGAAGGAGGACCGAATCAGCCTGATCTCCGGCCAAGCCGCGTTCGAGGATCTGCTCAGCCGTGTCACCGGCGCCGAGCGCTACGCGCTCGACACCGAGTTCCACCGCGAGCGCACGTACTGGCCGTCTCTGGCCCTGTTGCAGATCGCGTGGGACGACACCCCGGGCGGCCCCTCCCAGGTGGCCCTGGTGGACCCGCTCGAACTGGACGTGTCACCCCTGGCCGAGATCCTGGCCGGACCGGCGACGATGGTGGCGCACGCCGCCGACCAGGACCTGGAGATCCTCGAGCGGTTCTGCGGCCGGGGTCCGAGCAACCTGCTCGACACCCAGGTGGCGGCCGGTTTCGCCGGCCACACCTCGCCCAGCCTGGGCTCCCTGATGCAGGCCTTCCTCGGCCGGGAGATCGCCAAGGGGGACCGGCTCACCTACTGGCGGTTCCGCCCTCT
>JAKAXG010000625.1 GCA_021827225.1 Actinomycetes bacterium
AAGGAGATCGCGGCCCGCCACGGGGTGGCGGCCACCTTCATGCCCAAGCCGCTGTCGGGGGTGCAGGGGTCGGGCATGCACACCCACATGTCCCTCTTCGGCGGCGGCCGCAACGCCTTCTACGACGCCTCCGACGAGTACAACCTGTCGCAGGTGGCCCGCCAGTTCATCGCCGGGGTGCTCACCCACGCCCGGGAGCTGACCGCGGTCACCAACCAGTGGGTCAACTCCTACAAGCGCCTGATCGTCGGCTACGAGGCGCCGGTCTACATCTCGTGGGCCCGCAACAACCGCTCGGCCCTGGTCCGGGTACCGCCCATCAAGAACGGCAAGACCGACTCCACCCGCATCGAGTACCGGGCCCCCGACCCGGCGGCCAACCCGTACCTGGCGTTCGCCGCGGTGCTGTCAGCCGGGCTGACCGGAATCGAGAAGGGTTACGAACTGCCACCGGAGGCCGCCGCCAACCTCTACGAGCTGTCGGCGGCGCAGCGGTCCGGGGCGGGGATCGAGGCCCTGCCGGGGTCGCTGTCGGAGGCGGTGGAGGCCATGGAGCGCTCGCCGCTCATGGCCGAGGTGCTCGGCGAGCACGTCTTCGAGTGGTTCGTGCGCAACAAGCGGGCGGAGTGGTCGGACTACAAGTCCGAGGTCACCGCCTTCGAGTGGCGCCGCTACCTCAGCTCGCTGTGAGAGACCGGAGACCGGGCCGTGGAACCGCTCCTCCTTTTTCCTGATCCGGCGCCCCCGCCGCTGGCCCAGGCGCTCGACATCGGCGGCTACCCGTGGAAGGCGGTGTCGTCCCCCGAGGTCGCGGAGCGTCTCGAACCCGACGACGGCTGGGCCGGGGCGGTCATATGCGCCGACACCGACCCGGAGGGGGCGTTCGCCCTGTGCCGGGTGCTGCGCAAGCGTGACGTGCCCCTCTCCCCGGTCCTGATGGTCATCGGCGCCGGGCAGCTGGCCGAGCTGGAGCTGCGGGAGGATCTCTTCGACGACTTCTGCCTGACCCCGTGGCGGGGCGGCGAGCTGGAGGCCCGCCTGGCCCACCTGTTCTGGCGCACCGGGCGGGGCACCAGGCCGGATCTGCTCGAGTACGGGCCGCTGGTGCTCAACCTCGAGACCTACCAGGCGGCGCTGTCGGGGCGGCCGCTGGACCTCACCTACATGGAGTACGAGCTGCTGAAGTTCCTGGCCACCCACCCGGGCAAGGTGTTCACCCGGGAGACGCTGCTGTCGAGGGTGTGGGGCTACGAGTACTACGGCGGGGCCCGCACGGTCGACGTCCACATCCGGCGGCTGCGGGCCAAGCTCGGCGAGGAGCAGGCCAACCTGATATCCACCGTGCGTTCCGTCGGGTACCGCTTCGGGCAGTCCCGCTGGGGAACCGGCTAAGAGCCCAGGTAGGCCCAGGCCTCGATCTCGACCCGGGCGCCGAGGGGGAGGCCGGCCACGGCCACCGCGGAGCGGGCCGGGCGGTGGGAGCCGAGAGCGGAGACGTAGGCGTCGTTCATCTCGGCGTAGTCGGCGATGTCGGTGAGGAACACGGTGGTCTTGACCACCTGCTCCAGGCGGGCGCCATGGCCGGCGAGCAGGGACCGCAGGTTCTCCACGCACTGGCGGGTCTGCTCGGCCACCCCGCCGGGGAGCAGCCGGCCGTCCTTCAGGGCGACCTGTCCGCTGCAGACCAGCCAGTCGCCGGCGCGCACCGCCGGGGTGTAGGGGCCGACCGGCTGGGCGGGGGCGTTGCTCATCGTCTGGTTCCTCTCCTCGTGGGCCACCGCGACGGTAGGCCCTGGGCCAGCCAGGTGGCGGCGGCCACCGCGGCGAACACCGCGTCGGACGCTCTCAGGGCGTCGGCGCCGGGTCGGGCCGGCTCCACGGTGACGGCGATGGGCGGGGTGTCGCGGGCCCGCAGCACCCCGAACGACCGGATGGTGAGGTCGGTGGGCACGCCGGCGGCGTCGACGGCGATGCCCTCCGAGCACACCCATCCGAGGGCCATGTGGGCGGCCCCCTCCACATAGGAGCGCAGCACCACCCCGTCCAGCGGGTCCCCGGCGTAGACCTCGACGGCCACCCCGGCCGGCCAGCCGGTGGCGTCCAGCTCCACCTGGGCCCGGGCCCGGGCCCCCTCCGGGGTGGTGACGGTGGCGACGGTGTCGCCGACGGCCGCCGCGGTGGCGGCCGCCACGAGCACCGCGGCCTCGGCCCCACCGGCGGCCCGGACATGGGGCGACACCGCCGGGCCGGGGACAGCCACGTGCTGCACCGCCAGGCCCGGGGCCGCGGCGGCCACCGCGGCGGCCACCAGCCGGTCGCCGTCGGGGTGGCCGGGGTCGGCGGCGGCGACGGTGCAGGAGGCCAGACGGAGGATCCCGGTACCGTCGAAACGGATCCCGGCGGCCACCGGCGGGCGCTTGGCCCCCAGCCGGACGGTGTCCTCCCGGGCCAGGACCACCCGCACCGGGCGGTCGTACTCGTCGGCCAGCCGGCGGGCCGCGGCGGGGGCCGGCGAGGTCCGCTTGGCGCCGAAATCCCCGCCGTTGCCGGCCGGGGAGGCGGGGACCCCGCCAGGTTCGCACCACGAGCTGTCCGGCTCCAGGTAGGCGGGCTCCACCCAGGTGGTCTGGAGGGTCAGGTCCCAGGCGCCGGGGGGCAGATCGACCGGGTAGGTCAGGTCCTGCCCGCTGCGCCGGCCCTGCATCTTGCCCGCCGCGGCCCGGGCCTCGGCCAGGGTCTCCCCCACCGCCCAGGCCCGCCCGTCGGGGGCGGGCACGGCCACCAGGCAGCCGGCGGGGGCGCTGTCGTCGGCGAAACCGCCCCGGCCGCGGGCCGCGTCGGGACCGATGTGCTGGGCCGTCCCGCCCTCCAGGGCGGCCCGGGTGTCGGCCCCCGGGCCGGCCTGGTGGGCCGGGGGCAGACCGGCGGTGGCGGCGTCGACGATCGACCGCCACCCGGTGCAGCGGCACAGGTGGGCCAGCAGGGCCGTCTCGACCTGGGCCGGGGCCGCACCGGCGGGCAGGGCGGCCAGCCGGCACACGATGCCGGGGGTGCAGAACCCGCACTGCGACGCGCCGCGGCCGGTGAAGGCCCCCAGCAGGCGGTCCTGAGCCGCGGGGTCGAGGCCGTCGACGGTACGCACGTCGCGCCCGGCGGCCCGCCGCAGCGGGGTCACGCAGGATACGCGTGCTGCACCGTCCACCAGGACGGTGCAGCACCCGCACTGACCCTGAGGGCTGCACCCGTCCTTGACGGATCTCACACCCAGATCCTCCCGGAGGGCCTCCAGAAGGGTGATGTCCTCCCGGGCCACCTCCACCGGGCGGCCGTCGAGATTGAAGCTAACGCTCAGCGGCGGGGATCAGCTGAAGGAGTTGCCGCAGCCGCAGGTGCGGCTGGCGTTGGGGTTGTTGATGCTGAAACCGGCACCCTGCAGGCCGTCCTTGAAGTCCAGCGTGGCCCCCTGGAGCAGGCTGGAGCTGCTCGGGTCCACGACCACGCGAACCGAGCCGAAGCTGCTGGTCACGTCGTCGTCGGCCACG
>JAKAXG010000626.1 GCA_021827225.1 Actinomycetes bacterium
GCGGGCGCTTCTGGACCTGGACAGCCGGGCCCGGGCCCGGCAGCGGACACTGGCGGTGGGGGCGGCCATGGCGCCGGGCCTGTCGTGCGTCCTCGCCGCCCTGATGCGCCGGCAGTTCGAGCGGGTCGAGGAGGTGCACGTGGCCAGCATCGGCACCGGCGGCCCGGCCTGCGCCCGCCGCCACCACGCCGCCCTGGCCGGCATCTCGGTGGACTGGGTGGACGGGACCTGGCGGCGCCGCCCCGGGGGCTCGGGCCGGGAGCTGGTGTGGTTCCCCGAGCCGGTCGGCGGAGCGGACTGCTACCGGGCCGCCCTGGCGGACCCGGTTCTGCTGCAGCCGGCGTTCTCCGAGTGCCGGCGCATCACCGCCCGGATGGAGGCCACCCGCCGGGACCGGCTCACCTCCTGGTTGCCCATGCTGCGACCGCCCCACCCCGAGGGCCTGGTGGGGGCCACCCGGGTGGAGATGCGGGGGTGGATCGACGGCCGGGCCGAGACCCGCATCCTGGGGGTGGCCTGCCCCCCGGCGGTCGCCGCCGCCGCTGTGTGCACGGTGACCGCCCAGTGGGCGGCCACCGGCCGCCTGGCCCGGGTCGGGGCGGGCGGCCTGGCCGAGCTGGTGGGCGAGCCCGGCGACTTCCTCAGGCAGCTGGCCGGCCTGGGGGTGACCGTCTCGGCCTTCCAGGGCAGCCTGCCCTGATCACCGGCCCGCCCTGCCGGCGCCAGGCCAGCCGGCGCCACGCCCTGCAGAGGCTACGCCTGGCGGGCTACGGGCGGCGGAAGCGCTGGCCCCAACGCACCTTCCAGTCCAGCGGGTCGTGGATGGGAGCCTCGCTGAGCGTCCGGTTCAGCAGCTGCAGCGCCGCAGTGGCGGCGAAGTCGTCGACGCGGGCGTGGACCCGGGCGGCGACCAGGTCACGGGCCGCCTCGAGGTCTCTCCGGCGTGGACCGGTGACCGCCAGCAGCCGGTCCACCGCGTCGGGGGTGGTCCCCGACCGGCTCAACTCGTAGGCCCGGGCCACCAGTTCCTCGGGGCCGGAGGCCACCGGGTCGGCGGCGGGCGGGGTGGTCAGGTCGGGGGACGGGCTGCTCATGGCGCCCCGAATCCTACGAGAAACAGCGCCGCGGGGCCCGACCGGAGAAGGACAGGTTGTCGTGGCCCCAGTGGGCCAGGTGACGCCACGCCACCTGCTCGCCGCTCATGGCCCCCTGGATCAGGTTCATCATGAAGCTGTCGCCGGGCGAGACGGTGGTGGTGGTGCTGTGATCGGGCGCCACCACGCTGGCTACGTCCACCCGGTAGAAGTCCTCCGCCGTGTGCTGCGAGATGCGCACCGTGAGGGCCTGCTGGCGCTCGATCGCGACGATCTGTTCGGCTAGGAGTTGCTCATCGTCCGACACGGTCTACTTCTCCCGTCTGGTCGGTTAACACCCTTCAGTTGGCGACTCTAGCGCGGGTGCTCTAGAGGGATTCTCGGGTCGGAACGGCCCGTACTTAAGAGACGCGAACCACGCCGAAGATGCGCCGGAACGGAAATACGGTTCTCCCGGCCGCGTCGAGCGGGTAGGCGGCCCGCAGCACCGCCGCGTAGGCGGCCAGGAACTCCTCCTCGGCCCCGCCGCCCGCCGCCCCCAGCGCGTCCAGGAGCGGTCGCAGCGCCGTGCCCTTCACCCAGTTGAGCACCGGGTCCGGCCCGCTCAGCACGTGGTGGTAGACGGTCTCCCACACCTCCACCCCGGCCGCGCCCGGCGAGTCCAGCAGCGCCTCGAGGTAGTCCAGCGGCTCGTGGGCCGACGGGCCGGAGTCCACCGCCGCGGCCAGAAGGTCGTGCCACCGGTCGGAGTGGGCCAGCTCCCGGAGCAGGACGTGGCTGGGCTGGACGAAATTGCCGGGCACCTGGAAGGCGAACCAGCCGCCGGGCGCCAGCGAGCCGACCAGCTTGGGGATCAGCTCCAGGTGGCCGGGGACCCAGTGCAGGACGGCGGCGCAGACGATCACGTCGGGCGGCGGGTCGGCGGTCCAGCCGGTGAGGTCCCCCCGGCGGAACTCCAACCGGCCCGGCCGGGTGTGGGTGGCAGCGCTGGCGATCATCTCCTCGGAGATGTCGACACCCACCACGTGGGCGTCGGGCCAGCGGTCGGACAGCCGGACGGTCATGTTCCCCGGCCCGCACCCGAGGTCCAGCACCGTCGCCGGGGAGGCGACCGCCACCCGGGCCAGGAGGTCGTCGAAGGGCCGGGCCCGCTCGTCGGCGAAGCGCAGGTACTGCTGCGGGTCCCAGGTCGTGCTCATCAGGCCACCTCCGGTCGTTCGACCGGCCATATTCGCGCTCCCGCCAGGTTGCCGGCTCCTCCTCGAGAATGGGAGGTACTCCGGAAAAAGGGCGCCCGACTCGGCTACCGGCCCGTCCAGCCGCCCCGCCCCCTCTTTGACCGAATTGGCAGGGCCGTCGACCTGGGATGACCGGAACCCTCCGGGGAGGGGTGGGTATGGTCGATGACAGCGATGACCCTGCAGCTCGAGAGGCGACGGAGCGGGACCCCACGGACCACCCGCCGGCCCCGCCGCCGCCGGCGGTGGTGGCTGCGCATCGTCGTCGTCGTGGTCGTGCTGGTGGCCGTCCTGGCCGCGCTGTTCGGCGTGCTGCTGGCGGCCACCCCGTCGGTGCGGTCCGCCCCGGCGCTGGTGGCCCGGGAGCTGGCCGCCAACCACGCCCCGAGCGACCAGGGGGTGGTCCCCTACAAGGTGGCCACCGCCCTGCTCGCCACCGAGGACAGCCGTTTCTACTCCGATCCGGCCCTCGACCCGCAGGGCACCGCCCGGGCCTTGTGGGGACTGGTCTCGCACAACCCGAACGAGGGCGGCGCCACCATCGAGGTGCAGCTGGCCAAGATGCTCTACACCCCGGGCCGGTCCGACCCGGTGGCCCTCGCCGAGCAGGTGGCGCTGGCGTTCAAGCTGGACTGGGCGTTCACCAAGAAGCAGATCCTCGCCATGTACCTCGACGCCGCCTACTTCGGGGACGGCGCCTACGGGGTCACCCAGGCCGCCCAGCACTACTTCGGCCGGTCACCGTCGGCGCTGACCTGGGGGCAGGCGTCGCTGCTGGCCGGTCTGGTCCAGGCCCCCAGCGCCTACAACCCGGCCCACCATCTCAGCATGGCCCTCCTCCGCCGCAACCACGTGCTGGACCGCCTGGTCGCCGTCGGCGCTCTCACCTCCAGCCAGGCCCAGGCCATCCAGAACCGGCCGCTCTACCCCGCCATCCGCTTCAGCGGCTGACCGCCGGCGGGCCGGTCAGGGCCGGTCCCGGCGGGCCCCGCCGGACGGCGCCACCGCCATCACGGTGGGGGCCGGGCCGCCGCTCACCGCCTCCGCCACCGCCACCGAGACGCTCTCCACCCGGTCGGCCGGGACCAGGGCGATGACGGATCCCCCGAACCCGCCGCCGGTGAGGCGGGCGCCCGCCGCTCCCGCCGCCCGGGCGGCGGCGACCACTGCGTCGAGCTCGGGCACGCTGACCTCGAAGTCGAGAT
>JAKAXG010000627.1 GCA_021827225.1 Actinomycetes bacterium
CGTCGAGTCCCCCCGGGTCTCGTGGCCCAGGGCCCTCGACGCGGTGCTCAACCGGATGGTCGGAAGCGGGTCGGTGGTGCTGCCGCGCCGGATAAACGAGTTCCTCACGCCCACCCTGGAGGCGGCCACGGCGGGGCTGGTGCTGGCGCTGCTGGTGGTGTTGTTCCGCCCGGTGGTGGCCCGCCGGCGGGCCGGGCACGCGGTCCCCGCCGACGGCGCCGCTGCGCCCTCCCCCGCCGCTCAGCCGTTGCCACCGGGCCGGGCGGCGGCCGGCCGGAACTCCGGCGACGCGCAGGTCGACGTGTCCACCGGTCCGGCCGGGCTGGCGCGGGCCCGGTCGGTACTCTCCCGGCACGGGTCGGGGACCCTCGACTACTTCGCCCTACGGCCCGACAAGGACTTCTTCTTCTGGGGTGACACGGTCGTGGCCCACGCCATCTACGGCGGGGTGTGCCTGGTGTCACCCGACCCCATCGGCCCGGCGGCCGAGCGGGAGGAGGCCTGGCGGGCTTTCCGGCGCTACGTCGACGGCCACGGTTGGGCCCTCGGCGGGCTGGGGATGGGCGAGGACTGGCTTCCCATCTACCGCTCCAGCGGCATGCACGACATATACGTCGGCGACGAGGGGGTGGTGAGGGTGAACCGCTTCACGCTGGAAGGCGGGCGGTTCAAGAGCCTGCGCCAGGCCGTCAACCGGATAGCCAAGTACGGCTACCGGATCAGCTTCCACGATCCGGCGTGCCTCCCGCCGGAGCTGCGCGACTCCCTCAAGGAGGTCATGACCAAGTCCCGTCGGGGCGACGTGGAGCGGGGCTTCTCCATGACCCTCGGGCGGGTGTTCGACGCGGCGGACAGCGGCCTGCTCCTGGCCGTGGTGCACGGCCCCGCCCCCGAGGGGGCGGCCGAGGGCCATCTCGGGCCGCCGGTGGCGTTCTGCCAGTACGTGCCCGCCCCCGGGATCGGGGGCTACTCCCTCGACCTCATGCGCCGCGACAACGGCGAGCACCCCAACGGCCTGATCGATTTCGCGGTGGTGGAGACCATCAAGGAACTGCGGGAGCGGGGCCAGCAGGGGCTCGGGCTCAACTTCGCCACCATGCGGGCCGTCCTGGCCGGGGAGGCCGGCGAGGGACTAGTCCAGAGGGTCCAGGCGTGGGCCCTGCGCCGCATGGGTGACTCCATGCAGATCGAGTCGCTGTGGAAGTTCAACGCCAAGTTCGACCCGGACTGGCAGCCCCGCTACGCCATCTACGACGCGCCGGAGAACATGCTGGCGGTGGCCATCGCGGTGGCCCGGGCCGAGTCGTTCTGGGAGCTGCCGGTCATCGGCCGGTTCCTGGTGCCGTCGGCGGCGGGGGGCGACGGGGTCGACGGCGAGGCGGGATCCGCGGGTGCCGGCCGGGCGGCCGGAGATCCTGGTGACGCAAATCCACATATCATGTAGGCTCGCGTCACCAGATGGTATTTACTTCGCTAGGAGCGGGAGCCGGGCAGCCCGGTGAGGAGGCATCGGCGCCGACCGGGAGGGGCGGGTCCGGAACTGCCGCTGGGGCCGCCCGCCGGGAGGGTTCCGTCCCCCGTCCGCCCCGGCTGCAAGAATGAGCCGAATGGACACCCCCCGCCCGGGCCGGGCGGCCGGTCGCCCCTCATCCGGCGGACCTGATCCCGGCCGCTTCCCCGTCGGCGGCCCCGGCGGCCCCCGACGTCCCGGCCCCGGCCGCCCCACCGGGCGGGTCGGCGCCCACGGCCCGTCCCGCCGGCCCAGCCGCGAGGTCTACATGCGGCGCCGGCTGGCGGTGGGCGGAGCGCTCGTGCTGGTCATCGCCATCATCGCCTACGCGGCCAGCGGCGGATCCGGCCCGTCCAAGGGCCGACCGGCGGCCAAGCGCCCGACCGCCGCGGCGGCCCCGGCCGGGCCGCCGCAACTGGTCGTCTCGATGGCCTCCTGGCAGCTGGCCGCCCCGCTGTCGCGGGCGGTGGCCCTGCCGGCGAACGGCGGCATCGACGTCCTCGGGGGCCTCACCGGCACCGGCAACACGACAGCCAACGGCATCGTCCAGATCGACCCGGTCACCGGCCAGGCGCAGGTCGTGGGCACGTTGACGGTCCCGGTGCACGACGCGGCCGGCGCCGCCCTCGGTGGGCGCCTCTTCGTGTTCGGCGGGGGGGCCACCGCCCTCACCGCCGACAGCCAGGCTTTCACCCCCGGCTCGGCCCAGGCCGGCGCCCCGACCACCACCGCGACGACCATCGCCGGGCAGCTGCCCCAGCTGAGGGCCGACCTGACCTCCGCCGCCTCCCCGACCGGCACCGCCTACGTGGTGGGCGGCTACGACGGGACGAACTTCACGCCCACCGTGCTGTCGACCCGCGACGGGGCCACGTTCACCCCGGTGGCCCAGCTCAGCGTGCCGGTGCGCTACACCGCGGCGGCGGTGGACGGCAACGAGCTGTTCGTCGTCGGCGGTGATGCCGGACCCGTCGCGACCTCGGCCACCCCCACCGACGACATCCAGGTCGTCGACCTGAAGACCGGTCAGGACACCGTCGCCGGCCACCTGCCGGTCCCGCTGTCCCACGCCAGCGCCGCCACCATCGACGGTTCCGTGTACGTCTTCGGGGGCCGTTCCGGGGGCAACGTCGTTGACACCGTCTACAAGCTCTCCCCCGGGGCGGCCGGCGTGGCCGCCACCAGCGTGGCCACCCTGCCCGTCGCCGCCTCCAACATGGCGATCACCACGGTCGGAGGCACCGTCTACCTGATCGGGGGCGAGGGCCAGACCGGCCTGCCGGGCCAGTCGGTGATGATGGCCAGGATGGTCCCGGCGTCCACGCCGGCGTCCACCGCCATAGCAGGGGCCATGGGGCCGCCCTTCACCGGCCACCTGCTCATCGCCGACCGGGGCAACGACCGCCTGCTGCTGGTGAACGCCCAGAAGCAGATCAGATGGGCCTTCCCCTCGGCCGCCCACCCGGCCCCGCCGGAGGGCTTCTACTTCCCCGACGACGCCTTTTTCATCAACCACGGCACCCAGATCATCACCAACCAGGAGAACCAGAACACCATCGAGGTGCTGGCGTACCCCTCAGGCAGGCTGGTGGCGAGCTACGGGCACGCCAACGTGCCCGGGTCGGCGCCGGGGTACCTGGACCAGCCCGACGACGCCTTCATGCTCAACAACGGCGAGATCACCGTGGCTGACGCCAAGAACTGCCGGATCCTGTTCATCAACCCGGACATGACCTACAAGTCGGCCATCGGTACGCCGGGGAACTGCACGCACAACCTGCCGACCGATGTCGCCTACCCCAACGGTGACACCCCGCTGGCCGACGGGAACTTCCTGGTCTCGGAGATCATCGGCTCCTACATAGACGAGATCAGCCAGACCGGGCAGGTGCTGTGGAGCGTCCACCTGCCGATCGCCTACCCGTCGGACCCGCAGCAGCTGGGCCCGGACCTGTACCTGGTGGCCGACTACAGCAAGCCGGGCGGGATCCTGGAGTTCAACCGGCAGGGCCAGATCCTG
>JAKAXG010000628.1 GCA_021827225.1 Actinomycetes bacterium
CGTCCGTCGCTAATTGCTTCGCTTTTGGGCGATTTAAGCAACTTGAGGTTGCTGATTTTGCGCTCACCGGTGCCGGGCGACGACGGCCCGTCTAGGCTGAAACCGGAAGGGCCGGCAGACGCCGACCCGGAAACATTCCTTTCAGACCGGCTGGGGCGGCCGGATGGCGTAGGGGCGGCGCACATGGATTCGGAAAAAGACGGGGGCTACGGCAGCCAGCCCCCATCCCCGCACCCGGACCCGGTCGGCTCGGCCCGGTTCCCCGGGCCGGGTGGCGAGACCGGGCTCAAACGGGCTCTGCTGGCTCTGTTGACCGGCACCACCCACGTCGTGGGGCTGGTCGAGGCGGACGGCACCGTCGCCTACGCCGGCCCGTCGGTGCTGGTGTTGCTCGGGTACCGCCCGGAGGAGGTGGTCGGCCGGAACTTCGCCGAGTTCGTCCACCCCGACGATCTGGGCACGGCCGCGTCGATGATCGCCGCCGAGACGTCCCGCCCGGGGACGGCCGGGACGTTCACGGTCGACGCCGACATCGCCGGTGAGTACCGGCTGCGCCACGCCGACGGCACCTGGGTGCCGTTCGAGATACTGCGCAACAACTTCCTGGCCGAGCCGGACATCCACGGCATCCTGATCGTCGGTCGACCGGTCGGCGCCCGCCACGCCCTTGACCAGGCGCTGGGCGTGCTCGCCTACAACCCCGACGGCAGCGCCGCCCTGGTCAAGCTGGTCGAGTACCTCGACGGGCGCCTGCCGGGGACCGCCTCGGCCGTGCTCATCGCCACCAACCCCCCGGAGTGGGTGGGCGGTCCGGCCGTCGGCTCGCTGCTCGGAGGACGCGGTCCCTGGGAGCGTTCGGTGGCGACCGGCGAAACCACCTGCACGGCGCTAGGCGAGGAGGGCACGTTCGACCCGGCGGTGGAGGCCACCGCCCGGGCCGCCGGTTTCCGGGCGTGCTGGAGCGTGCCGCTGCCCATCCGCCAGCCGAAGGTGTACAGCACCCCGCTGGCCGGGGTCCTGGGCGTGGACCCTCCGGTCCGGCCGCCGACGCCCGGCGGGGAGGGCGCGGAGGCGGTGTCGGGGTGCCTGGTGGTGTGGTCGTCGGGTGCCCTCGAGCCGCCGGTCGGCTATCTGGGGGTCATCGAGCGGGTGGGCGGGCTGGCCGACCTGGCCATCAAGCGGCGCCTGGAGCGCCAGCGCATGCGCCATCTGGTCGACTTCGACCACCTGACCGGCGCCCTCAGCCGGGCCGGGCTCGGCTCCATGATCGCCGGCTCGGAGAACGTGCCCCGGGCCCGGCTGGTCATCGACCTGGACGGCTTCAAGGAGGTCAACGACCGCTACGGCCACACCATGGGCGACGACGTCCTGCGGGTGGTGGTGAAGAGGCTCAACTCCGTCCTCCGCTACCAGGACCTCCTCGCCCGCATGGGCGGGGACGAGTTCCTGCTGCTCGTCACCGGCAGCGAGGCCCCCGCCGGCGTGGCCGTGGCCCGGCGGATCGCCGCCGTGCTGGACACGCCGATCACCGTCGGGTCGGTGTCGGTGGGCATCCGGGTCAGCATCGGCATCGCCCCCTGGGACCCCGAGGCCAGCCACGAACAGCTCGTCGAGCGGGCCGATCAGGCCATGTACGCGGCCAAACGGGGCGGCAAGAACCGCTGGTCCGTGTGGGGCGGCGCCGGCTCATGAATCGCGGCCGACGCGCCGATGGTTGGAGAGCTATGCAGTCCTCCGTATCCGCCCTCCTGGACGAGGTGTCGGCGCTCAGTCCAGGCCGCATCCGGGCCGCCGCCGCCGCCTTCACCGCTGCCGAGAGCTCCATCGTGGGCAGCATCACCCGGGGTATGGCCCGGCACCTGGCCCTGGAGCCCGACACCCCCGGCGTGATGGACACCCTGGGCGCCCAGCTGCAGCTGAGCGAGGCCATGCTCTCCTGGGAGATCGTCTACGACCTCGACGAGCAGACCGCCTACGCGGCGCGCGCCGCGGTGCTGGACATGGGGATCGTGCTAACCACGCCCGACATGGGCCGGCGGGCCGCCGAGGAACTGGCCCGGCCGTGGCTGGCGGCGGCGACCCGGGCCTGAGCTCGGCGCCAGGATTAGTGGGCCTGGTCGATGTACGACTCGAGCCGCTCGAAGCCGCACTGGTCGCCGTTGTCTCCTCTCAACCACTACTATGGTCTTGGAAGTTGAGGAGGTTGAGATGCCGCTGATCTTGGCCGATCTGGAGGGGCGGGCCTCTCCTGAGGCCGTCCGGCTCGCCGCCCGGGTTCTCGAGGCCGACATCTCCAGCCGGGCATGGGTAGCTCAGGTGGGCTACAGCCTCACCCAGGGCGATGTGGCCGCGCTGCTGGGGCGCAGCGAGCAGGCGGTGTCGAAGGACCGGCGGTTGCTGCGCCTGGTCCGCAGCGACGGTCGTCCCGCCTACCCCATCTTCCAGTTCGACGGCCGCCGCCAGACTGATGGGGTGGCCGAGGTGGTGCGGGTGCTTACGGGCCCGCTGGGACCGCCGGCCATCGCCGCCTGGATGACCGGCCGTAACCCGGCGCTGGGCGACCGTCGCCCCATCGACGCCCTGCGCGTCGGGGAACGCGAGCAGGTGGTCGGCCTCGCCCGGCGGTTGGCGGATCGGGCGGCCCGCTAGTTGCCGCTGGGCGAGCCGCCGGAGCCGGGCCGTCTCGGCCGGCTGCGGGGGCAGAGGCTGGCCGGGCGGCTGCTGCACCGGGTGTACCTCCACGGCCGGGCCAGCCCGTGGTGGTTCTCGAGCGTGGGCGCCGAGCCCCAGGCGGCGGGAAGGTTCGACCTGCCTGTGCCGGACGGGACGTGTTATCTGGCCACCAGCCCCCTGGGGGCGGTGCTGGAAGCGTTTCAGGACTGGGGAACCGGCGTGCTGCCGGCCGAGGAGCTGCGGCGCCGGCGGCGGGCCCAGGTCGTGGCGCCGGCGGGGGCTCCGACGGCCGCCCAGCTGACCTCGGCGGCCGCTCGGAGCGCCGGTCTCACCCAGGCTGTGTGGGCCGGCCCCGATCGGGCGCTCACCCAGCGGTGGGCCCGGGCGCTGCGCCGGGCCGGGTGGCGGGCGTTGTGGACCGGCCTGCAGCACGATCCGACCGGTCGCCTGAGGGGCGTGTCGCTTCTCGACGAGGCCGGCGAGCATCCGCCCTACGACGACCCGGGCTGGGAATGGGACGCTCACGGGCTGGCCGACGACACCGCGGTGGTCGCCGGCCTGGGGCGGTACGGCATCGAGGTCATCGAGGCGGTCGACCCGCCCCTGCAGTCCCTGGCCGCCGCCGGTATCCTGCCGGGCCGGGGCAAGCCCAGCCGGCGGCATTGACATCGGCAGGCAGGCTTCAGCCCGAAGGCACCAGCAGCCGGGCGACGGCCGGGAAGGTCGAGCCTATGTAGCTGCCGTCGGGGCGGTAGAAGCGCATCTCGTGGTTGGGGTCTCCCTCGGCCAGGTAGCCGTGGTGGAGCATGCGGTGATGGCGTCGGCACTGACAGCACCCGTTGTCGACACCGG
>JAKAXG010000629.1 GCA_021827225.1 Actinomycetes bacterium
CCGCGGCAGGTGGGGGTGGAGCCCATCCCCACCACCGGCTTGTTCAGCGCGATGCCCCCGGTCGAGCCGTAGAACCGGGCGTCACCGTAGGTGAAGATCCCCCCGTCGGAGGCGACCAGCCAGTAGCCGAGGCCGTCGGGCTCCATCGCCGCGCCCACGATGGGCTTGGCCAGGTGGACCCCCGAAGCGTCGCCGAAGGCGCCCACCGAGCCGAAGGAGTAGACCGAGCCGTCGCTACCGGCCAACTGGTAGCCGAGGTAGGAGTGCGGGGGGTTGGCCTCGGCGGCCAGGGCGGCCGGCACGTCGAGCAGCCCGCCGTTGATCGGGTGGCCCCCGGTGGTGGCCCGGGCGTTGGCCTCGAGCAGCTCGGTGATCTGCGGGCCGCTGAGTGAGGGGGCGTGGGAGATGAGGAGGGCGGCCGCCGCCGAGACCTGCGGGGTGGCCATGGACGTCCCGGTCTCCACGCATAGGGTCTGGCAGGGCGATGGGCTGTTGGTGGCGGGGTCCTGGACCGGGTAGGTCGGCCAGGTGGACACGATGTTGACCCCGGGTGCGGCGATGTTGGCGGCGGAGCCCCACTGCGAGAAGGACTGGACCGCACCGGCGTTGTCGGTGGCCGCCACGGCCAGCACCCCCGGGTAGGAGGCCGGGTAGGCGGCCGAGTTGTAACCGTCGTTGCCGGCGGCGGCGACCACCACCACGTTGTGGGCGATGGCGTACTCCACGGCCGTCTCCTCGTCCGGGTCGGGACCGCAGTCGGTGGGATCCGCCTGGCAGGAGTAGTTGGCGAGGGACATGTTGATGACCCGGTCGCCGGCGGCCACCGCGTCGTAGATGGCGGTGGCCACGTCGGCGGTGTTGCCACCGCCGGTCGAGTTCAGCACCTTGTACTCGTCCAGCTTGACGTTCCAGCCGAGGGCGGCGACCCCGACGCCGTTGTCGGTGTTGGCGGCCAGGATGCCGCTCACGTGGGTGCCGTGGCCGGCGTCGTCGTTGGGATTGCTGTCGCCGCACTGCGGGTCGGTGGCGCAGATGTCGTGCTGGGCCACGATCTTGCCCTGCAGGTCCGGGTTGGTCGGGTCAACCCCGCTGTCGAGCACGGCGACGGTGACCCCGTCGCCCTTCGACACGTTCCAGGCCTGCGGGGCGCCGATCGTGCCCAGATACGCCTGGTTGCGTACCGCGGAGGCGCCGGTCTCGTCGCTGGCCACGCAACCGGTGGTGTCACAGGGATCGTCGGGGCTGACCGCGGCGTGGACCGGCCGGGCCACCTCGGCGAAGCTGACACCGGGAGTCGCCTTGAGCCGGGCCAGCACCGACGGCACGGCGGACGCCGCCACCTGCATGACGTAGCGGTTGTGCGGCTGGGCGGCCGCCCGGTCCACGCCGGCCGCCGACACGTAGGACGAGGCGTGCTCGACGCCGGGCGCGAACTGCGCCACCACCGTCTCCTGCCCGGTCCCCGCCGAAGCGGTGGACGCCGGGCCGCTCGCCGCGGAGGCGGCCGGACCGCCGAGCACCGCGACCAGAGGGGCTACCAGGACCACCGCCGCCAGACCCTGCGATTTGCGGCGCAGGCGCCCCAATACAGAACTGCCCATTCCGCTTACCTTAGGTGAGCGCGGGTGGGGCGGGCCTTCACCCCGGGGACTGGTAGCTTCGCCGTCCGTGCCCGGCCGCGTCGCGTTCGTCCCCTTGCGCTACGGCCCCCAGATCGTCGGGGGGTCCGAGGCGCTGACCCGGGAGATCGCCATGGGGCTGGCCGCCCGGTCGTGGGACGTCGAGGTGCTGACCACCCGGGTCGTCAACCACCTCACCTGGGACAACGAGCTGGCGGAGGGCGTCTCCGCCGAGGACGGACTCACCCTGCGGCGGTTCAGCACGGACCACCACTGGTCGCTTCCGGGGTTGCGGGCCCAGTACCTCATCCAGGACGGGACCATGCCGGCCGCCGACGACCAGTGGACCTGGGTGAGCTGGCGGATCACCGTCCCCGACCTTTTCCATCATCTGCTGCGCCATGGCGGGGACTACGACGCGGTGGTGTTCTCGCCGTACATGTTCTGGAACGCCACCGCCTGCCTGTCGGCGCTGGATGGCAACGCCATCACCATGCCCTGCCTGCACGACGAGTCCTACGCCCGGATGCAGGTCATGCGCCCGGTGCTGGCGTCGCCCCGCTCGGTGTGGTTCCTCTCCGAGCCGGAGCACCAGCTGGCCCACCGGCTCGGGCCGGTGGCGGACCGCCACACCGTCACCGGGGCCGGGATCCACGCCCCGGACGGCTACGATCCCGACGGCTTCCGGGCCCGCCACGGCATCCGCAACCCGTTCATCCTCTACGCCGGCCGGCGGGAGAAGGACAAAGGCTGGGGCTGGCTGCTCGACGCCTTCCTCACCGCCACCCGCTCGGGTCTCGACGGCATGGACCTGGTCACCTTCGGCCACGGGGAGGTGGACCCGCCGGCCGAGATCGCCGAGCGGGTCGTGGACCTCGGGTTCGTCAGCGAGAGGGACCGCAACGACGCCTTCGCCGCCGCCTTCGCCTACGTGCAGCCCAGCCGGATGGAGAGCTTCTCGCGGACGATCATGGAGTCGTGGCTGGCCGGGACCCCGGTCCTCGCCATCGAGGGCAGCGAGGTGGTGGGCTGGCACTGCCGGCGGTCCGGGGGCGGCATGATCTTCGCCGACGGGGAGGAGCTGGCCCGGCGGCTGGCGGAGCTGCGGGCTGATCCCGACCGGGCCGCGGAGATGGCCGCCCGCGGCCGGGACTACGTGCGCCGCGAGTACAGCTGGCCGGTGGTGCTCGACCGGATCGAGTCCGACCTCGAGGCGTTCACCTCCCGATGACCTCCCCCGCCGCGGTGCTCGTCGTCGGCAGCTATCCGCCCATCCCCGTGCCGGGGGCGGCAGCCAGCATCGCCGAGGTGCGCCGGGCGTGGGCCGAGGGCCTGGAGGTGACCGTCGTCGCTCCCCGCCTGTCGGCCTCGCATCTGACCGTCCCGGTGTACGGGCTGCTGTCGGGACGGCGGCTGGCCAACGTGCGCCGGGTGACCGGTGCCGACCGGCTGGTGCTGGTGGTGGAGGATGGCTACCCGCTGCCGGCCGGCCCGTTGCCGCTGCAGCTCGCCAGCGCCGAGACGCTGGTCCGGGCCCTGCGGGGCTTCCGCCACGTGCGGATCGTCCAGGTCGAAGGGGTACGCCTGCCGGCGCCGGTGGAGGCCCGGCTGCGCGACGCCGCCACCGAGTACGTGACCGTGCCGGGCGGGCCGCCGTCGCCCGGGGTGACACCGCTGGGCCCGCCGGAGACCCGGGCCCGGGACCGGGCGGCGCGCATCGCCGGCCGGGCCGCCGGCCGGGTGCTGGGCCGGCGGGCGACGGCGGCGCGCGCCGGCGCCGGGCGGGCCCGCCGGCGCCTGAAGGCGGCGCTCGGCCGGGATTAGGCGCCCGCCGCCGGGCGGGCCGGCGAGTCGTCCCAGGTGGTGTCCCGGTCCGCCCAGCGACCCCAGACGTCGGCCGG
>JAKAXG010000630.1 GCA_021827225.1 Actinomycetes bacterium
GAGACGGTGGACCAGGGCCCGGCTGGGCGGCGACCCACCCAGCACGAAGGCCCGCAGGGTGGCGGGTCGTCTCCCGGTGCGCTCCAGGTACCCGGCCAGCTCGGCGGCGAGGGTCGGGACCATGCCCGTGTAGGTGACGCCCTCCGACTCGATCAGCCCGGCGATCCGCTCGGCGTCGGGGTGGGGGCCGGGCAGGACCTGCCGTGCCCCCGCCATGGTCGCGGCCAGCGGGACGCCCCAGGCGTTGGCATGGAACATGGGGACCACGTGCAGGACGGTGTCGGTCGAGTTGATGGCGTGACCGTCGACCAGGCCGGCGGCCAGGGTGTGCAGGAACAGGGCCCGGTGGCTGTAGGGAACGCCCTTGGGGCGGCCGGTGGTACCCGAGGTGTAGCACAGGGCGGCACAGGTGTCCTCGTCCACCTCGGCGAACCCCTCCAGCGGCTCCGAGCCGGCCAGGGCATCCTCGTAGGCGGCCGCGCCGGGCATCTGGACCGGGCTGTCGTCGGTCATCACCACGACCTTCAGGGCGGGCCGCTCGGCCAGGACCGGCCGGATGGCCGGCAGCAGCTCGGCGTCCACGAACACCGCACGGTCGCCGGCGTGGTCGATGATGTAGCCGATGTCGGCCGGCCCCAGCCGGATGTTGATGGTGTGCAAGGTGGCGCCCACCGCCGGCACCGCGAAGTACATCTCGAGGTGCCGGTGGTGGTTCCAGGCGAATGTCGCCACCCGGTCTCCGGGCTCCACCCCCAGATCGCGCAGGGCGCCCCCGGCCCGGCGGACCCGCTCGTGCAGGTCCCGGTAGGTGTAGGAGCCGGTCCGGGACCCGAACGAGACGATGCTGCGCCCGCCGAAGAAGTCGCGGGCCCGGTTCAGGAATGACGTGACGTTCAGCTGGTGGACAGCCATGCTCAGCGGTCGGCCGACCCGAGGATGCCGCTGGTCACCGGTCCGCTTCGAGCTGCTGGCGGACCTCCGGCAGCACCTGGGTGGCCATGTACTCGATCCGGGCCGATCCGCTCTCGATGCTCTCGCCCGGCAGCTGGGCCCAGAAGTGCAGGTCCTGGATCTGGGGCCGGCTGCGAACCAGGCTGCAGATCTCCTTGACGGCGGTGGTGGCGTCCCACAGCTGGTACGCGCCGGCGGCCACGATGGCGGCCGGATCGGGGAACTGCGGCACCTGGTCGGGAGGTCCGAAGGCCCCCCAGCTGACGTACTGGTTCAGCTGGTACATGGCGTGCTCGCCAATCGCCGCCCATGTGCGCTCCGGGTCGTCGGCGATGACGGCCCACTGACCGGCGTAGATCCGCCCGTCGGCCGGGTCCCGGCCGTTGGCTTCCAGCGCGTCCAGGTACATCTGGTGATGGTCGTTCTGGGTGCTGAGGAACCCGTCGGCGCAGCGGGCCACCCGGGCGATGCTCTTCTCCTGCATGGCCCCGACCAGGATGGGCAGGTCGTGCTCGGGCTGCGGGGTGACGGGCAGCGCCGGCAGCTGGAACCGGCGGCCGGTGAACTCCTCCGAGTCCCCCCGCCAGCAACGGCGGATCAGCTCGATGCCCTCCTCCAGGTAGGAGGGCCGATATTTCAGCTGCCGGTCGAAAGCGGCGAACTCCCGCTGCCAGTACCCCTGACCCACCCCCAACGAGAACCGTCCTCCGCTGAGAAGCGACAGGGTGGCGGCGTCCTCGGCCAGGCGGACCGGGTTGTGCAGGGGCAGGACGATGAGGTTGGTCCCGATGCGCATCCCGCTGGTGGCTTCGGCGATGGCGGCGGCCACCACCAGCGGGGACGGGGTGTAGCCGTCGTCACAGAAGTGGTGCTCGGTGAGCCACACCGAGCCGAACCCGAGCCGCTCCGCCCAGGCGATCTGTTCCACGACCTGGCGGTACAGGCCGGAGAACGGCCGGCGCCACTGCTCCGGGTTCCTCAGGTCGTACCACAGTCCGATAGTCGGCATCTGGGTCATGTGGGTGACTCCTCTCGTGTGATGTGGTCCAGGTTTCGCTTCTGGGCTGGCCGGCGGTCAGGTGCCACCGGCCAGGTAGCCGGCCTCGACCAGGTCGTGCCGGCCGATGTCCTCGGCGCTGCCCTCGGCCACGACCCGGCCCCGCTGCAGCAGGTAGGCGTAGTCGGCGTGGCGCAGGGTGGCGCGGGCGTTCTGCTCCACCAGCACCACCCCTGTGCCGGAGCTGCGCAGCTTGGCGACCTCCTCCAGCAGCGATTGGAAGATGACCGGGGCCAGGCCGAGGGACGGCTCGTCGAGAAGGAGGATCCGGGGCCGGCCCATGAGCGCCCGGCCGAGCGCCACCATCTGCTGCTCGCCTCCCGACAGGGTGGCGACGTCCTGGTAGCGACGCTCGCCGAGCCGGGGGAAGATGGTCACCACCCGGTCCATCTCCTGGCGGATGCGGGCTCTGTCCCGGCGGTACAGGTAGGCGCCCACCAGCAGGTTGTCCCGGACCGACATCCCGGCGAAGAGGGCCCGCCCTTCCGGGACCATGACCAGCCCGTGGCGGGCCACCGCCGGGGCGTCGCGCCCGGACAGGACCGTGCCGTCCAGGCTCACGGATCCGGCCGAGGCGCGCAGCAGCCCGGCGAGGGTCTTGAGCAGGGTGCTCTTGCCGGCACCGTTGGCTCCGAGCACCGCCACCATCTGGCCGGCGGCGCAGCGCAGCGACACCTCCTGCAGCACCGGCGCGGAGCCGTAGCCGGAGCTCAGGCGCTCGACGTGCAGCCCGGGCCCGCTCACGTGGCCGCCTCCACGGTCCCCAGGTAGGCGACGCGCACCTTCTCGTCGCCCGAGACGGTGGCCGGGGTCCCGGTGGAGATGACCATGCCCTGATCGAGGACGATGACCCGGTCGGCCACCGACATCACCAGGCTCATGTCGTGCTCGACCAGGAGGATGGCGATCCCGGCGTCACGCAGGCGGAGCAGCACCGATCCGAGGGCGGCGGTCTCATCGTCGTTCAGCCCGGCCGCCGGCTCGTCGAACAGGACGGCCACCGGGTCTATCGCCAGGGCCCGGGCCACCTCGGCCAGGCGCTGCTCCCCGGCGGTGAGCAGGGTCATGGGTCGTTCCGGCTCGCCCAGGCCGACGAAGCCGAGCATCTCCCGGGCCCGGGCGCGGGTGGCGCGCTCCCGCCGCCGGGTGCGCGGCCCGCGGAGCAGGGCCCGCGACAGCGGGGCCCGCTGCCCGCTCTCCAGGGCCATCATCACCGACTCCAGCGCGGTCATCCCGGCGAAGCTGCGCGGCGTCTGGAAGGTGCGGGCCAGGCCCAGCCGGGCCACGTGCTCTATGCGCATGCCGCGGGTCGCGGAGCCGGCCACCGTGATCCGGCCGGCGGACGGTGCCAGGCTGCCAGAAAGCATGTTTATGACGGTGGACTTGCCGGCGCCGTTCGGTCCGATCAGGGCCACGATCTCGTTGGCCCGCAGGCAGAAGCTCACGTCGTTGACCGCCCGGATGCCCCCGAAGATGCGGGTCAGCCCCTCCACCTCGACCAGTGCCGGGCCC
>JAKAXG010000631.1 GCA_021827225.1 Actinomycetes bacterium
GCACGGAGAGCCGGAGACGGACCCGACCCTGCAGCACCCCCGTTGCGTGTTCCAGTTGCTGCGCCGCCACTACTCCCGCTACACCCCCGAGTACGTGGAGCGGATCTGCGGCATCCCCCGCGACCTGTTCGAGAAGACCTGCGAGGTCATCACCGACAGCTCCGGCCGGGATCGCACCACCTCGTTCGTCTACGCGGTGGGATGGACCCAGCACACCGACGGGTCGCAGTTCATCCGGGCGGCCTCCATCCTGCAGCTGCTGCTCGGCAACATCGGCCGGCCCGGCGGCGGGATCCAGGCCCTGCGGGGGCACGCCTCCATCCAGGGTTCCACCGACATCCCCACCCTGTTCAACCTGCTGCCCGGCTACCTGCCCATGCCGCACGCCTACGAGCACCCCACCCTTGACGACTACATGGAGGGGGAGAAGTCGGGGAAGGGGTTCTGGGGGGACATGCGGGCGTACATGGTCAGCCTGCTCAAGTCCTACTGGGGCCCGGCCGCCACCGCCGACAACGACTTCTGCTACGACTACCTGCCCAAGATCACCGGCAGCCACAGCACCTACGACACCGTCCTCAACCAGTTGGCCGGTGAGTGCAAGGGGTACTTCCTGATGGGGGAGAACCCGGCGGTCGGCTCGGCCAACGCCAAGATGCAGCGCCTCGGCATGGCCAACCTGGACTGGCTGGTGGTCCGGGACTTCTCGTTGATCGAGTCCGCCACCTGGTGGAAGGACGGCCCCGAGATCGACAGCGGTGAGCTCAGAACGGACGAGATCGGCACCGAGGTGTTCTTCTTCCCGGCCGCCTCCCACAGCGAGAAGAACGGCAGCTTCACGAACACCAACCGCATGCTGCAGTGGCACTACGCGGCCAAGGAGCCGGACGGGGAGGCCCGCAGCGACCTGTGGTTCATGTACCACCTGGGCCGGATCATCCGGGAGAAGCTGGCCGGGTCCGCCGATCCGATCGACCGGCCCGTCCTGGACCTGACCTGGGACTACCCGACCGAGGGGTCCATCGCCGAGCCGAACGCCGAGGCGGTGCTGGCCGAGATCAACGGCTGGGACTCCGAGGGTTCGCCTCTCGCCTCCTACGAGCAGCTCAACGAGGACGGCTCCACCGCCTGCGGCTGCTGGATCTACTGCGGCGTGTACGCCGACGGGGTGAACCAGGCAGCCCGCCGCAAGCCGGCCAGGGAGCAGAACTGGCTGGGCCCGGAGTGGGGGTGGGCGTGGCCGGCCAACCGCCGCCTCCTCTACAACCGGGCGTCGGCCGACCCGGACGGCAGGCCGTGGAGTCCCCGCAAGGCCCTGGTGTGGTGGGACGAGGAGAAGGCCCTGTGGGTCGGCCACGACATCCCCGACTTCACCGCCTCCAAGGGACCCCACTACCGCCCACCGGCCGGTGCCACCCGGGGCGAGGCCCTGTCCGGCATCGACCCGTTCGTCATGCAGGCCGACGGCAAGGGTTGGCTGTTCGCCCCGGCCGGCCTGGTGGACGGGCCGCTGCCCACCCACTACGAGCCGCAGGAGTCGCCGACGGCCAACCCGCTGTACAAGCAGCAGCGCAGCCCGGTGCGCCAGATCTTCAACCACGAGCACAACCGCTACCACCCGAGCGGTGGTGAGCAGGGCGCCGAGGTCTATCCCCACGTGGTCACCACCTTCCGCCTGACCGAGCACTTCACCGCCGGTGGCATGTCCCGGTGGGTCTCGAAGCTGTCGGAGCTGCAGCCGGAGATGTTCTGCGAGGTGTCCCCCGAGCTGGCCGAGGACTGCGGCCTGGAGCACCAGGGGTGGGCGACGATCATCACCGCCCGCAACTGCATCGAGGCCCGGGTCCTGGTGACGCCACGGATGACCCCCCTGCACGTCGACGGGAAGGTGGTGCACCAGATCGCCCTGCCGTTCCACTGGGGCAGCAACGGCTACACGTCCGGGGACGCGGCCAACGACCTGACCTCGATCGTGCTCGACCCCAACGTCCACATACAGGAGGTGAAGGCCCTGACCGCCGCCATCAGGCCCGGCCGCCGGCCCACCGGCCCGCAGAGGGCCGAGCTGGTCCGTGAGTACCAGCGGCGGGCCGGGATAACCGAGGACACCGGGACGGAGGTGTTGTCGGTATGAGCCCGCTCGACCTGCTGGACCTGCGCTTCGACAACGGCCAGGACGCCGCCGCCGGCAGCGGCTACACCGACACGCCGCCCCGCATGGGTTTCTTCACCGACACCTCGGTGTGCATCGGCTGCAAGGCGTGCGAGGTGGCCTGCAAGGAATGGAACAGGATCCCCGAGGACGGGCTCGAGTTCACCGGCATGTCGTATGACAACACCAAGGGGCTCGGCGCGGACAGCTGGCGCCACGTGGCGTTCATCGAGCAGCCCCGGTCGCTCGCCGGCCAGATCACCGGCGGTGTCGGGATGGCCGAACCGTCGGATCCGGCCACCGCCGCCGAAGGGGTGCGCTGGCTGATGTCGTCCGACGTGTGCAAGCACTGCACCGAGGCCGCCTGCCTGGACGTGTGCCCGACCGGGGCGCTGTTCCGGACCGAGTTCGGCACCGTGGTGGTCCAGGAGGACATCTGCAACGGCTGCGGCTACTGCGTACCGGCCTGCCCGTACGGGGTGATCGACCAGCGCCACGGCGACGGCCGGGTGTGGAAGTGCACCCTCTGCTACGACCGCCTCGGTGTCGGCCAGGAACCGGCGTGCGCCAAGGCCTGCCCCACCGACTCCATTCAGTTCGGGCCCCTCGACGAGCTGCGCGAGCGGGCCGACCAGCGGCTGGCCCGGATGCACGCCGCCGGGGTGGGCGAGGCCCGGCTGTACGGGCGGGACCCCGGCGACGGGGTGGGCGGCGACGGGGCGTTCTTCCTGCTCCTCGACGAGCCGGAGGTGTACGGGCTGCCCCCGGATCCTGTCGTGACCACCAGGGACCTGCCGAAGATGTGGAAGCTGGCCGGGGTGGCCATGAGCGCGCTGGGCGGTGCCGTCGCCGCCGCCTTCCTGGGCGCCGGCCGGCCGTCGCGGCGAGGAGGTTCATCGTGAGCATCGATGCTGTGACCACCGACGGTGCCAGCGGCACCCACCCGGGGAGGGAGGCCACCGTCGGGGTCAACGTCCCGCCCGGCGGGGGCGGCCCCCGCAGGCGGAGGCGGCGGGAGGAGCCGGAGTTCCGCTCCTACTACGACCTGCCGGTCATCAACAAGCCGGCCTGGGAGTCCCCCGACATCCCCGGCTACCTGTTCCTCGGGGGCCTGGCCGGCGCCGGCGCGGCGGTGGGGATGGCCGCCCAGCTGTCCGGCCGGCCCGGCCTGGCCAGGGTGAGCAAGATCGGCGCGGCCGGCGCCGGCCACCTGTCGCTGGTGGCCCTGGTCCACGACCTGGGCCGGCGGGGTCGCTTCTTGAACATGCTGCGCATGTTCAAGGTGACCTCCCCCATGAGCGTGGGGTCGTGGCTGCTGGCCGGTTTCGTGCCGGCCGCCACGGTCTCGGCCTTCTCGGCCGC